>NZ_JBSZCK010000041.1:0-10908 GCF_054166905.1 Mongoliitalea sp.
CTTTTGCAGCTCTGGGCGGTTTGATAACCCCGCCTGAACAGCGTTATCGATACTTCGACCGTCCTTAATCAAACGGTTTGTATCATCTCAAATACAGCATGCCACAGCCGATTCAGACAGCTGTAACTTCACGGCACAAGCCAAGGCGCAAAGTCGCGGTTTTCAAAAACGCAGGAAAGATAAATGATAGCTGTTTCAAATTTGCTCAATCTCCTGTATCTGTGAGTCCCATCCAGCATATAAAAAAAGACCTTCGAGATTTCAAAAATCTCAAAGGTCTATTAATCAAAAAACGTCTATTCCCAAGATCCCAAGCCTTCTCTCTTCTACGATAAATTCTCGAGTATTGAGTCTTGTTTCTTGGTTCTTGTCTCTTGATTCTTGAGTCTAATTTCTCGCTTCTCGTCTCTCGCTTCTCGCTTCTCAGTCCTTACCCAAAAACGGATAACGATAATCCACCGGCGGCACAAAGGTTTCCTTAATTGTTCTCGGAGATACCCAGCGGAGTAAGTTGATCATAGAACCCGCTTTGTCATTGGTACCGGAAGCTCTCGCTCCTCCAAATGGCTGCTGTCCTACAACCGCACCGGTAGGTTTGTCGTTGATATAGAAGTTACCAGCTGCATTCTTCAATTTTTTGGTAGCCAATTCCAGTGCATATCTGTCTTGTGCAAATACAGCTCCTGTCAATGCATACGGGGATGTCTGATCCACCAATTCCAAGGCCTCTTCGTAATGCTCTGCATGGTACACGTAGATCGTCAATACAGGACCGAAGATTTCTTCCTGCATGGTCACATACATAGGATCTTTGGTAACGATGACCGTTGGTGCGATGAAGTACCCCTTACTCTTATCGTATGTACCTCCAGCGATCACCTCCACTTCAGGAGCTGATTTTGCATTATCGATATACTTGGCAATTTTATCAAATGACTTTTCGTCAATTACCGCATTGATAAAGTTGGTAAAATCCTCTGTACCACCCATTTTCATGCTTGCCAAATCTTCCAACAAGTATGTTTTCACATCCTCCCAGATATTAGAAGGGATATACGCTCTGGAAGCAGCGGAACATTTTTGTCCTTGGAATTCAAACGCTCCTCTGGATAAACCTACAGCTACTGCCTTTGCATGGGCAGATTTATGAGCGATGACAAAATCCTTTCCTCCTGTCTCTCCGACAATTCTTGGATAAGACTTGTACTTGTAAATATTGGTACCGATGGTTTTCCAGATATGCTGGAACACACCCGTAGAGCCTGTAAAGTGAATACCCGCAAACTCAGGATGATTGAAAATCACATCTCCGGCAGTTGGTCCATCTACGTATACCAAGTTGATGACACCATCCGGTACACCCGCTTCTTTAAAAATTTCCATCAAGACATTGGCAGAGTAAATCTGCGTATAAGCTGGTTTCCATACGATGGTATTCCCCATCATGGCTGCTGAAGTAGGAAGATTTCCTGCAATTGCGGTAAAGTTGAATGGGGTCAAAGCGAATACAAAGCCTTCCAATGGTCTTTGCTCCAAACGATTCCATACACCATTGCCAGATACTGGAGGCTGCTGCGCATAGATTTCTGTCATGTATTTGACATTGAAGCGCAAGAAATCGATGATTTCACAAGCAGAATCAATTTCCGCCTGATAGGCATTTTTGGACTGACCGAGCATGGTTGCTGCGTTCAATTTGGCACGGTAAGGGCCTGCAATCAAATCGGCTGCTTTCAAGAAAATCGCTGCACGCTGCTCCCATTCCATATTTTCCCACGCATACTTTGCTCCCAAAGCTGCATTGATGGCCTGCTCTACATGAGAGGCATCACCCTCGTGAAACTGACCCAAAATATGCTGATGGTCATGAGGAGGAGACATGGTTCGGGTCTTGCCGGTCCTAACTTCGTCCGAACCGATGTACATAGGCACATCGATTTGCTGAGAACGCAAGGTTTGAAGCATGGCTTGTAATTCTATTCTCTCAGGGGAACCCGGTGCATAATTTTTGACCGGCTCATTGTGCGGAGTAGGCACATTGAAAAATCCTTTCAGCATATCTATTTGAGTTTATTTTGTTTCTGATAAGCAAATATAAGAAGCCTCCTTGGAAAAGCCTGCCAAAATGAAAGGCAATTGCCCAAAGGTCGCAAAATCAAAGGATTTGGGGTATGGCCCTCAAATATGTATATTTGGCGATTGTTTTTAAAAAAATATTCTCATGGGATTACTATCAGGAAAAACCGCTCTGATCACCGGAGCTTCTAAAGGAATCGGAAGAGCCATCGCCATCCGCTATGCACAGGAAGGCGCCAATGTAGCATTTACCTACCTTTCCAGTGTGGAAAAAGGACAGGCCTTGGAAAATGAATTGGCAGGATTTGGCATCCAAGCCAAAGGCTATCGCTCGGATGCTTCCGACTTCAAAGCAGCAGAAGAATTGGTGAATGCAGTCGTGGCTGATTTTGGAAGCTTGGATATTTTAATCAACAATGCGGGCATCACGCGCGATAATTTGTTGATGCGGATGACAGAAGAGGCATGGGATGAAGTGATAGGTGTAAATTTAAAATCTTGTTTCAATACCGTCAAAGCTGCTACCCGCACCATGATGAAAGCCAAAGCTGGTTCCATCATCAACATCACCTCCGTGGTAGGTATCAAAGGAAATGCTGGTCAAGCTAACTATGCCGCTTCCAAGTCTGGAATCATCGGTTTCACGAAATCGGTAGCCTTGGAATTGGGTTCCAGAAATATCCGTTGCAATGCCGTGGCACCTGGATTTATCGAAACAGAAATGACGGCGGTATTAGATGAGAAAACCGTTCAAGGCTGGAGAGATGGTATCCCAATGAAGCGTGGCGGCCAACCAGAGGAAGTTGCCAATGCCTGTGTATTCTTGGGTTCGGAAATGAGTTCGTATATCTCGGGACAGGTGCTTCAAGTGGATGGAGGAATGCTTACTTAAGTAGAAGCGAGAGATTAGAAGCGAGAGATTAGACTTTTGGAGAGATTGTGGGGATAGAAAGACATATATGCTTACTTCGACAAGCTCAGCACAAGTACGCGATATAAATTGATATATGCCTGCTTCGACAAGCTCAGCACAAGTAGCGGCGAAATATTAGGGGTATGTAGGATAGCCGATTTTCCTTCTATAGAAAAAGGATCATTTATGATTGGTTATTTAAAATAAGAAAAAGACCTTTGAGATGTTAGGAATCTCGAAGGTCTTTTTTTTGACTATTCAAATTGCACATAACCTTTAACGTAGATTTTCTGGGGACCTAATGGAGAGTTCGTGTATACAACCATCTCTTTTAGAAAAGCCCTTATTTGCACTATCGTAAGCAACCAAAAAACTATCTTTCTCCGCAGGCTTTAAGGCAGAAGTTTTGTAGTATGGTACACTGTAATATATATTCGTTGGATCAATGGATTTATTTTTGTAGTTTTCAAGGGTTACTATAGCAAGATAAAAATTGCCGCATGCTTCGATAATGTAACATGGTTTTATTTTCTGCCCTAAACGAAAAATAGTGTGAAAAACTATATCGACACTTATATCTATCTCTTTGTTATATCAATTATTTTTTTGGCACTACTAGCTCTAATTATAATTATCTTGTATAATGGCTGGAAAATATTAAAAAAACTATTTACTCGTTCATGAAATAGGGGCGATTTTAGCTTAAAATAAATCAACATGATTTTAATTTTGTGGAAAAAAGGATGATATATGCTTACTTCGACAAGCTCAGTACAAGTACGCGAAATAAATTGATATATGCCTTCTACCTTTGATAGACAGGAGCAGCGAAATATTAGATGCAAATAGGATAATCTCTTATTCTTTAAAAGATGATTGGGGCTTTCCTAAAAACAAATGAATAATGACATAAGACCTTTGAGATGTTAGGAATCTCAAAGGTTTTTTTTATACTTATTCATCATTTTTCAAAACTTGAAACCACTAGGCAATAGCAAGGATATGATGTTTAAAAAAAATGAGTGGTTAAAACAAAAACTCATAGCCGACTTGAAGGCCTAAGAAGGAACCAGAAAATTGGTGTTTTGCGGAATAAAAATCACCCAACAAAGAGATAGAACGGAAATCATGCACATAAAGTGGCTGACCTAGCGCAAGACCTGCGATCAGTGACAGGGAAAGACGGTGATTATTTATTTTTCTGTAAACACCTAATTCGGGTCTTAAATGCCACAAAAGAGATGTATTTCTTGTATTATAACTAACATCATGAGCCAATAAAGTGGTACGATTTCCAGTAGCATCCGCAAATACATGGCTACCAATCCTCACACCTTCCTCACTTTGTATCAGTCGGCTCCATCCAGCCTTATCATTCAGAAATACGCTGCTGATTCCAAATGATGCTATAATACCATAAGTACCAGCACCCAATTCAAAAAAACGGTCCAAAGACAATCCTACAGCGGGATGAATGCCTCTGTTTTTTCGCCCATAAGAACTATTCAAGTATTCCTCTTCAGTACTCAACCCCATGATTCCCACCGATGACCGGAGTGCCCATGTGGGTGAAAAATAATACCGAAAAAAGGCCTGTACATTCGCATCAACGGATCTGTGCGCTTGAAACCCTCCCAAATCCTGTTGAGTTGGAATGGTAGTCGCCCTCAAGCCAGAGATTCCTCCTTGGACACCAACAGAAAAATTATTTTGTGCTTGGACGAAAAAAGTTAAAAGCATCGCACTAACAATCAATAAGTAGCCTTTCATGCCATTCTAAATTAGATGTTTGAATAATTGAAGAGAATATGTTTCGATGTATAACGAAAACATTGTTAGTTAATTATTTCTTACCCTCTAAAAATTAATCTGATACAATTCATTCACTTCCTGATTGGGCTGTTCGGGCTTATTGATAAAAAGACCAATGGCGTTTACAAACCAGTTTTCTACATCCATTTCCGCTTTAAATTCGAAGGCGCAGTGATACAATCAACCATATGCTCCTTTGAGTTTAAACCGAATGATTACTGGCGGGGAGTCTTCGGTTAACGTTGCTAAAAACGCTGCAAACTTACTATTTCGTTGTTGGTAATACGCTATAATTTTTTCCCTTACATCTGTTCTCAAAAACCAATCTTTGAATCTTGGGTTCATTCCACAATAAAAGTAGCCATCACTATACGCTAAAGGAAGGTCAAGAAGTAAAAACAATCTTCCTTCAGTTAAAAAATCATTAGTTCCATAAAATTCATTTGATCGGAGTAAAACTCCGTATTTAATTTCATTGTCTATAGAGAATTGGAAAAAACCTTCCTTATTTCCATAAATGAACTTATTTAGGTAGTTCTTTGGATTTTCCAAATCCATTAAATAGGTATTGATTTTTTGATGGTCAAAAATTTCATCAGGAGGCATTGGATTTCGGACTAAAAACCGAATCACTTCTTTATCATTGGTATCATCAATCGAATAAATTTTAGTATCAAAAGGAAATGAATAATACCCTCCCTGCAAATGACCCGTATATGCAAAATCCATTTGACCTTTGATCACGGGATATTCTTCCACCATGTCTATGTTTTCAAAATCAAAATCTGCTTTTCTCAAAAAATATCCTGAATTTTCAAAAAAGCCATTCCTGAAAAACAGATTACCTTTATGCAAGGAAAAATCCGAAGGGAAAAACCCTAACTTCTTCTCATCCAATAAATTTCCATTGGAAGAAAATACCATTATCTTATTTTGTGGCTTGGACAATACAAATAACCTATCATTAAAAATTTGCAAAGTTGACACTTCTTGTACTTCTCCCGGACCTGACCCATACCTTAATAATGAAGAAAAATTATTGGAGTCTAGATTAAGCTTAAATACCTTTCCCGAATATTTTTCAATAAAAAAAACTTCTTTTCCTGTTACTTTAATTGCCTTGATTTCATCGGAAAAATGATTGGTTTCCACTAAAGGATAAAAATCAAAATCATCGAATAATGCATACAAATCAATTTCATCTTTTTTACCATTGCTCCCTAATTCCGCATCAACAGCTGAAGATTCCATTTTGGGAGAACATGTCCAAAAAAGAAAAGTTACGACGATTAGTTTAATATATAATTTCATAGGCTTGAAATCAGGGTCAGTAAAACTGACCCTATTTAACATTAATTTACAGATGCAGGAGCCCCAGTACAGGATATATCTATACACCCTTCTCCTCCTAAATCACAATCGTTAGCATAACCAACTGTAATTTCCCTACCATCAGAAGTAGTCGCTACGCATTTTGTTTGAACCGGATGCTTATTTGGTTCTATTGTTTGTCCAATAGAACCAAAACCTAACATAAGACTTGCAGCCAGAAAGCATCCACACGTGATCAGATTAAATTGCTTGATAATTATATGTTGTTTTGGTTGTAAACAAATCAAAAAAAAAAAAAAACGACATCTCCAAATAAATTAAAAAAATCTTTAGATAATTATTTTTTAGCGTTAGATAGATTAATCTCATAAAATTCACACGAGTCTTCATTGGGATGTTCTGGCTTGTTTGAGAGAACATGTTCAAAAAAGTAAAAAAATGACTACTGTTGAATGATCAATTTCATAGACAATTTCAAATCTCCAACAGTGCATTTAATTTATTTTTTACTTTATGTTGATAATGTAAAGGCATTACGCTCAATTTTCTTTGGATTAAAGACTTAGGATTGGAACCAATACTACTGTGTATTTAATCATTGAACGGCTTTCCATCTTTACAGGTATAAATATCTTGCTCGGGTTCGGATAAAAAACTGAAAGCAGAATTATTCGAAAGTGACTCAAGCCACGATAGTTCATCTAAATCTTCCTGCTCATCGACAAATATTAAGACTCTAACTTCTTTGTCTGAAATGTTAAGGCTTTCAGAAATCAATAGATTCCCATTTTTATCCGTTCTCGCTTTAATTTCTATTGCCTTCATGCTAACCTTTTTTAGTAGCTAAGCAAATGAATAGTTTCATTATGTTTTCAGGTATCTGTTGACTGTGGGCAGTTGACTGTGGTCGATTATCCGCAATAAATAGTATCTATAGTGTCCTAAATATGAAGCAATTGCGGATAATTATATTTAACGCAAGAAAAAATTTTGTTTCCAAACCCAACCTTTATTTTCAATAATCAGTATATTACCATGATATCATTTCAATATCATACCAATATGGAAAAGCTAACCAAACCACTCTCTGGCTATTTGATGATTTTTATCGCAATAGCCCTCTTACCCACCATCGGAATCTCCTTTGCAAACAAACAGATTTTGCTTGGGGTAGTTGCTACGCTGGGATTTATACTAATCCTTCCCGGGTTTTTCACCTTGCAGCCCAATAAGGCGATGGTGCTGATTTTATTTGGCGCCTACAAAGGAACCGTCAAGGACAATGGATTCTTTTGGGTCAATCCATTTATGACCAAAACAAAGATTTCACTCAGAGTGAGAAACTTTGAAAACAAACCCCTCAAAGTCAATGACAAAATTGGAAACCCTGTTATGGTTGGAACCATCGTCGTATGGCAAGTGGAAGACACCTTCAAAGCCACCTTTGATGTAGAGGATTATGAAAACTTTGTTCACCTTCAGACGGATGCTGCCGTGCGAAAGATGGCAGGAAAGTACCCTTACGACGACTTTGAAGCTGAAAATGCGGAGGTCACCTTACGTTCGGGTGTAGAGGATGTCAACCATTCACTAGAGGCAGAAATCTCCGAGCGCCTGCATCATGCGGGAATCAAAGTGATCGAAGCTAGGATTTCCCACTTGGCTTATGCACAGGAAATCGCATCTGCCATGTTGCAACGACAGCAGGCTACGGCCATCGTAGCCGCCCGAAGAAAAATCGTGGATGGTGCTGTTGGAATGGTGGAAATGGCCCTGGAAGATTTGAAATTGAAAGGCATTGTGGACTTTGAGGAAGAGAAAAAAGCAGCCATGGTGAGTAATTTGATGGTGGTCTTGTGTTCGGATAGAGCTGCAAGCCCCGTCCTGAATGTGGGTACGCTCAATCAGTAATCGAATGATTGTCAAGGAGGAGCTAAATCTGCGAGGCACTATCATCATGTGGGCGATTATCCTCTTGGAAATCCCCACACTCCTCTTATTGATTGTCTTGTATGCAGTCGGTCAATTAGGAGAAGATGGTTGGCAGGTCATCCTCATTGTATTCGGAATTATGCTGACTGCTTTTACCCTGCTGATGAATATCCGCCTGCAACTTCGAGTAGATGCTCATGGCATAGCATTTCGAAGCCTTCCCTTCATCAATCGCTGGAAGAAATTCAATGTAGAAGACATCCAATCCATCGAAGTGAAAAAATCAGATGGATTACTTGAATATGGAGGAATTGGCGTTCGGTTTTCCCGAAAGACAACTGCCTATTTATTCTACACTGATCACATTGTAATTATGCAAACAGCTAAGAAAAAGTATGTATTCAGTACCCGTAAACCCAAGGAAATCCAGGCAATCATCGAGCAATGGGAACTTATTCCCAAATAAACTGTGATTAATTTCATACGAAAAATTTTATCAACTATGAATCAACGAACGATCTATAATTTCCCTTTATTTCTCCTTGTAATTATCCTGCTAGGTTGGAGCAATCCTGTGTTTGCCCAAACAGATTTCAAGCAAGTGGCGCGAGCAATGCTGCTGGAATTAAAAAAAGGAGAGGCAAGCTTATATGCCAATTATGCTTCGGAAGAGTTGCTCAAAGCAGTTCCTGCGGAACAAGTGGCGGGTATATGGACTCAACTGGAAACGCAACTAGGGAAAGCTTCGGAAGAGCTAGCAGATCCCATAGAAAACACCGTCGGGGAATCAGTTCAAATCATCCAACCCATCAAATTTGGTGTTATGAGTTTGGCTTTTATAGCTGTTTTCAATACTGAAAGCGTATTGACAGGCATAGCCTTCCAACCATTCCAAGCACAAACCCCACCAAGTGACTCAGAAAAAAGAGCCCATTACGATAAGCCTGAGGCCTATCAAGAAGAAGATATCAGCTTTCCATCGGGCACTTTTTCCATGAAAGGTACGCTGACGAAACCCACCAATAATCCTTCGGGGATTCTATTGGTATTTATCTCGGGCAGTGGTCCCAATGACAGGCATACCACGGTTGGCCCCAACCGACCCCATCAGGACATGGCAAGAGGGTTGGCTGGTATGGGAATTGCAAGTCTGCGCTTTGACAAGCGCACCTTTGCTGCTGCTCAACAAATTCAGGACGAAGGCATAGCGATGACTATTGATACAGAGGTGGTAGAAGATGCAGTGGCAGCCATTGAATTTGCGAGAAAGTCAGGTGAGTTTCAAAAGATTTATCTCTTGGGCCATAGTTTAGGCGGTATGCTCGCCCCACGCATAGCGAGCAAAACGGAACTTTCGGGCATCATCATTATGGCCGGTAACTCCAGACCCTTAGAGGCATTGATTGTAGAGCAATTTGGGAAATTATTGGAAGGCAACCCATCCAAGGACAAGGTATTGGCTGAGCTAGCAGAGAAGGTTGGAAATTTGGAGAGACTGGAAGCAGGTGAGCAAGTTTCTGACGAAGATTTGCCATTAAGTCAACCCGCCTCATACTGGAAATCTCTACGAGCCTATAACCAAGTCGCAACTGCCCAAACCCTGAACATCCCTATACTCATCCTGCAAGGAGAAGCTGACTATCAGGTAACCATGGATGATTTTAATGGGTGGAAAAAAGCATTGCCGAAAGCAAAGGCTATCTCCTACCCCAACTTGGACCATTTGATGCGCCCTTCCAATGGGAAGATCGGCATGGACGCATATGCTGATCAAGCATTTGTGTCTGAGCAGGTGATTCAAGATATTGCTGATTGGGTTTTAAAAATAAAGTAGATCATGGCTAGGTATATTTTCAAAGAGACACAAAAATTTAACCAACCTTGGGTTTGGGGAGTCCTAATTTTTGTGACTGGCATAACTGCTTATAATATTGCTAATCAACCCATCAATAGCATGGAAATCCTAATACCAATACTTATTATCGGATTAGTATTTGTCTTAGTTGGATCCATGCAGTTGAAAACCAGAATCGATGAAAATGGCTTGAGCTTTAGCTACTTTCCATTGATAAACACGAGAAAATACCGAATAAAGGATATCTATAACCTTGAACTTATCGAGTATAATTCCATTTTCAAATTTGGAGGCTGGGGTATTCGCTACAATTTCAATATGTGGGCCTACAATGTCAGAGGAAAGCATGGACTAGTGGTCCACTTGAAAGACAAAAAATTTCTACTTGGCACTCAGGAGCCGGAAGAAATGAAAAAGGCGATCGAGCAGTTTAAAGAATTAAAAGGAGGAAATCATGCCAGCTAAGAAACCATTTGCCCTACGATTGGATGAGAAGATGATGCAGGCTGTGGAAAAGTGGGCGGCAGATGAATTTCGCAGCACCAATGGTCAAATTGAATGGATCATCCATGAAGCACTGAAGAAAGCGGGGAGACTTGGAAAGAAGAATGAAACGTAAAAATAAGGTGATTAGACCAATGTTCACGAAAATTGAACTTTAAAAACAATCTCCTTTTGTTGCCTACCCTAAAATTATCGTGGAGCTTAGATAAGCCTTATTTCACATCAGTATATTTCATACAAAGCAGGAAAGGGTGTCTATCGAAAATCGAATGTTCAAAAATATAATACGGGAAAGAAAGGAGGAAAGTGGGGAGTGAACAGTGAATAGTTGGCAGTGAACAATGAACCACCACTTCATCATTCAAAATTCGGCGTTCATCATTCGACATTTCAACACTATCAAAAAAATAGCTTCCCTGCCTCCGCGGACTCTGCGAAAAACTTTGGGCACTCTGCGGTTAAAAGATCTCCGTATGGGTTTCAC
>NZ_JBSZCK010000042.1:0-128049 GCF_054166905.1 Mongoliitalea sp.
GAGAGCAATTACCGGTTTCCCATCAGCAAATACTTTCGGATCGATGGTCTCTTGGTCGGTAACTCCATCTGTATAATGATCCAAAACCTGCCTCAAGGTTTCAAATCGAGCATTATGCATATATGGACTAGTCACTTCAATGTTTCTGAGCGAAGGTACTTTGAACTTTGCCCGATCCTGCATGCGCTCGGTTACGATCTCTCTTCCCAAATCCGTGATGGATCGCTGGGCACCGTTGTTTCGATAACTTAAATCTGTAAACAAGGGCTCTTGATGACAGCTTTCACAGTGTTGCCTGAAAAGCTTTAATCCATCAAGCTCTAAGGATGTGAGTGCTTTAGAATCGCCTTTGATATAGCGATCGTACTTAGCATCAGCAGACACCATCATCAGCATAAACTGGCTCAAAGCATGCAGTACAAATGGTCCTGTAACTTCATCCACATCAAATGCCTCCTTGAATAATCTTGGGTATTCGGGATGTCTCTGGATTCGAGCTACAACTTCAGGAAACTCAATATCCATTTCTACCTCATTCTCAAATGCGAGAATGGGGGTAAAATCAAGATGAGTCACTCCTCCATCCCAAAAAAACTCCTTATGAAAAGCTAGATTGAATAAGGGAGGAGCATTGCGCTTTCCTTCTCTTCCATCAACTCCTATACTCAAAGGGTGCAGCCATGTATCTGCAAATGCATGACTCTGTAAATGACAGGAAGAACAGGATACCGAACCATCACGCGAAAGCGTAGGGTCGTTGAACAATCTTCTCCCTAGTTTGAAGCCTTTTTCATGTACCTGATTATTTCTGAAGGTGTATGTGGGATCAGGAAAATGACTTGGTTTCTCAAACTGATACCTATTTAAAACAGGTACCTCTGGTGCCTGAGAGCAAGCTATTATCAACAAAATGAAGAACAGGGAGGTGGACGATAAGATCCAACCTCCTTTTTTATTCCTAACTTCTATCATTTTATTGATGCGTATGATCCACAACAAAAGCATCTGAAAGGCGCTGAGCAAATGGACGCCCTTCCAAAGGTGTATGAATGTTGTTGTCAATCGTAAAATCCGCTTGACCTATCACCTGCAATGCATCCATGTGAATGTGCGGGGAAGGACGCATGGTCTTATTGACACGAACCGTAGCGTCAAATGGCAAACTAATGGTTGCATTGTTGTCAAAGAACCGTTGTGGTGTTCCGTCAGTTGGAGAAATATTTTTCCAACCTCCTAAATGTAGACGAACTCTATTGCGAAGATCTCCTTGAACTCTTTCGGAAGCCGGAGAATGCCCTTCAAACATATAGTGGATAAAACCTGAATTCCAATTCCAAAACCATCCACCAGCTGCCCGGTCAAGTATACCTGCTACAGCACCTTCTAGAATACCATCTTCTTTTACACCAAGATTGAAGGATATTTTATTGTACTGACCCGCTGGGATATCTTTTAATCGGATTTCAAACGTACTAGGATCTGACTGATCAACTCGGTAATACCCTTTGATTTCGGCAGCTGAGGCCAGCATGGGGTCCACAAAGACTTCACCATTTGGACCTTCCAATTTGATATGGCTGATGTAATAGCCAAACCTTGTGATATTGAATTCCTGACCATTTGGAAGCGTGTACCTGTAATTGGTGCTACCGGTGGGATCAAGAACTAATGGACGATTGCCTACATAATTATCGAATTTCACAATCATTTCACCCGTTTCGTTGAGCGAAGGATTTTCCGATTCCTGACAAGACCATAGCAAAGCTGATAGAAGAAGAGCACTAATGATGTATTGTAATGATTTAAACTTTTTCATTTTTGACAATTATTTTTATGAAAGGCAACTAATAAGTGCCTCATCAATTATTTTATTATAAAGAATAGACAGAACAAAAGACGAAGTGAAGTCTTGCTGTCATTAGGCTAATTAGAGCTAGCCTCGATTTATTAAAAAAATCACCTATTAGGAGGTCTGTCAAAAATACTAAGGTCTGCAATATAAGGGCTTACAATTTGCCAACTCAGCTCCGTAACTAATAGCTGGACGTTGAGTTTGGCTTTTTCCAAACTGGTACCTGGAAGTATATACAAATTGAAATCCGATCTAAAACTCATCCAATCGCTATCTGATTCCTGTGATGCCTGATCCAATTGTTTGTTTAGATAACAACTCCCCTGGCACTCGGACATGGGTAGGTCTTTATTTTCACAGAACATTTCCGCAATAAAGGATCTGTTTAGCTGAAAATTGACACAGATAATCGAATAGACCATACTGTTAAGTATGACCATCCAAGCCATGCAAAGAATAAATAGGGTACGCACCATGGAGTTCTACCGATTACTTTTATAAGTAGTAGATTACACTAATTTTTTGAAGAAATTCAGCCTTAGGGCTAATAGTGGAAAGGCTAAGGAATAAAACCTGCTTTACGCGGAGCCGAAATGAATGAACTATTCATAAGATTGACTAGGCGATTTCAAAAGAACTACCTGCCTATGGGGAAAGCGTAAAACAGCCTGAGGATTAAACCCGGGGAGGTATTTCAATATCACCTGAAAAAATACTTGGAGTTGACTCTAAATAAAACTTAGAATACTCAGGTTCATTGTTGATCGAAGCTAATACCAAAAGTAAAATTTGTTCAGCAATTACAAATTGCCCAAAATCCATTGCAAAGAAATGTTGGCTATTTTGATCCTGCTTTTCTTTTTCAGCTTTCAATTGCTGGGCCAAATAGCACTTACCATCACATTTGAGTTCTGGCTGTGATTGATTGACACAGAAATTTTCGATGATAGATGCTTTATTCAATACATAGGAGCCCTGTATGACAGAATAGATCATTCCGTTCAACACCAACAAGGCTGCAATGCATATGTATATCAAGCTTTTTAACATCGGCGCAAAGGTACTAACAAAGGATTAAGAATTAGTTAACAGTCCTAGGAAATTTGAAGGATTTTCCCTCTAAACAACTACATTCACTTAAATTTTCTCGGATAAACTTCAACAATTCAAGGAATGGATAGTCATTTTCTTGGGCTAATTGCTCATCTCGAACCCGTTTATAGGTTTCTAATAGTTCTCCTGCTTTTCTTTTCAACTCCATATCTTCCGCTGAGGGCTCTTGATTTTCAGGTATGGCATACACAAACCTTCCAGTCTCGGAGCTTGCCACGGGTATTTGAAAAAAACTTCGTTTCACAAACTCGCCTGTTTCCTCTTCATGCAGTGCAGCCTTTACAAAAAAATCTATCGCATATGCCGGATATCCAAATAAATACCCGTAAGCCCTAAAGCGATCCATTTTTTCTTCAAATTCATACATGAGCAGGAAAGCATTAGGATCTGCATCAGAAAGTACTCCTCTTTTGAGAAAGAAATCAGTGTAAGATAAAATGGTGTTTTGAAGGGCTACACGATTAAAAACCAACAATTGGAAAGTTCTAGAATCTCCATATACTCCTTTGAAGGGCACTATGGCAAACCCAATATTGTCATCTGTTAATAGCTCTAAGCTTTCCTTTAATAAGCCGATTTGCTTTGCTGATGCATCCGAATCCAAAAGGGCTTTAAAAACCGTGTCAATTGGAAATTGAAAATGTTCTACTGTACTAATCGGCTTAAGGCCTCCCATTACAGTGAAGAGTCCCTCTTTTTCCAAAGTTTCCTTAGCAAGTGAATCCGCCAATTGAAGGACATCTTTACTTACTTGGGCAAATAAAGAGACTTGTACCCAAAAGAAGACTAGAATTAAGCCCCAATGTTTAATTTTCTTTGGAAGCAAATGCATCACAGAATTCTCATTAAATCGGCCAATTATCCATAAACTTTTTACCCTTGAGATATTCTGCCAACTCTACATTGTTGAGTAAACACTCCTCTAATTCCTTGGTAATCTGCTCCTGATCCAAGTCCTGTCCGATCAAGACAAGCTCGTTCATTCGATCTCCAAAGATCTTATCCCACTTAGATTCAATGTATGCTTGATTTTCAATGTAGGAAGCATAGCTTGTTCGTTCTTTGAAAGGCATGCTAGCCCACCAAACTCCTATAGGCTCAGCTTTCAAGGAACCCCCAGCTTGAGACCAAGAAAGTGCCTGATCTTTTCTGGAAGCAATGTAAAAAAGCCCCTTGCTTCTGATGACTCCAGCAGGCCAGTTTTCGGAGATGTACTTCCAAAATCGCTGGGGATGAAAGGGTTTTTTGTTTCTGAACACAAAGGAAGAAATTCCGTATTCCTCCGTTTCGGGCGTGTGCTGATCTTTTTCAAGCTCTGCCTGCCAACCCGCAGAATTAGAAGCCTCTTCAAAATCAAAGTAACCAGTATTGAGGATTTCCTTAGGATCTACTTTACTATTGGAAGTGCTGATGATCTTCGCTCCTGGGTTTAACTTATGAATGATCGCAGCCAATTCTTCTACCGTTTCTTTCGAAACAAGATCTGCTTTGTTGATAATGATCACATTGGCAAACTCAATCTGATCTGTCAATAGATTTACGATAGATCGCTGATCTTCCGGGTCATCGTTGAGCATTTTGGAATACACCGTATCAGCCGAACCAAAGTCTTTATAAAAATTGAAAGCATCTACCACTGTCACCAAGGTGTCCAAACGGCTAAATTTAGAAAGGTCTATCCCCTTTTCCTCATCTACGAAACTGAATGTTTGGGCGACTGGAAGCGGTTCTGAAATACCTGTACTTTCTATCAATAAATAATCAAAGCGATTTTCCTTAGCTAAACGCTCCACTTCCAGCATCAAATCCTCTCGGAGTGTGCAACAAATACAGCCATTACTCATTTCCACTAACTTTTCCTCTGTTCTGGAAAGTGTGTTTTCACTTCTCACCAACTGCGCATCCACATTCACTTCACTCATGTCATTGACAATGACAGCCACTTTGAGACCCTCTTTGTTATGAAGGATATGGTTCAATAAGGTTGTTTTTCCAGCTCCAAGAAAGCCACTGAGCACGGTTACGGGTAGTTTCTTTTCCATGATTCGATTGGTGAGAAAAGTAGGACTTTGATTGATTCACTAAGCTGCATAATCCAAGCGTTCTGATTAACTTACTTTGAATCAAAAAACAGATTGTTTATGCAACATAATTGCAAATATCGAAAGAATTCAGACAATTAAAAAATAGAAGGGAAAATGTTTTACTTTGCCTGATATGTTGTCAGAATTTTCACTTTCCATATTTAATAATGAGAGCCAATTGTCCGGCATGGTAAGCCGTATGCGTAGTAATTCTTCCTAATGCCTCAGCTTTTGTTTTTTTACCAAACTCCTTGGTTTCTATGACCGCACCCCAATCATCTTGAGCTCCGATAGCCTTTTCAAGTTGCTTGCCTGCTTCCTCCACCAATGCCAGCAAGGCTTCCAAATCGGTCCATTCACCAGTATCCTTACCAGCTTTTAAGGTTTGCGCATCGACTTTTACATCCATATTTCCAAAAACATTCTTTGCAAAAAGCAATTCCACCTCGGCAATGTGACGGATCAGGAAGCCGGCAGAGTTGGGCGACTCCCCAAGTTTCTTAATAAGGTCAACAGGTGTGATTTTGGCCAGTTGGTTGGTAAACCGTGTGCGGCCTTCTTTCCAGAGTTCGATAAATGATTTCATAGTTATGATATTTTGGTTTAATGTTTTAAGGGCAGGCATAGTTGCCATGGTCCTTTGATTACTAGGTCTTCGATATGCCCTGCTTCTTCTTTATCACTCTTAATATAATGCATATGCAGTTGACTTGCTGCATTATTACCTATGGATGGCATGGCAAACCTACCTCCTGCTGTTTTTCCTGCAAAACCAATGATCCAAACATTTTGATTTTCTACGGTAAGTGGATAGTCGTCCTGCTTTTTACCCTGAGGAGTGAAATCAGCAATGGTTTCAGGAGTTAAATAGGCGATATGTGCCTGAATATGATTTGCCTTTGCCCGGATTCTAAATGGAAAACCTCCTTCTATATCCAATCCAGCTGCGGCGGCTTCGCGCATGATGATCTCTGTAAGTTCATGCCTATTGGATATTGGTTCCTCTCTAAAAACCGTCTTTTGCCAAGCATCGACATTGCTCCTGACAAAAAAGATAGCTTTTTTATCAAAGGTCTCTTCCCAGTAAGGATTACGATTTTCATCCAAACCCGCATAAAGAGGCTTCCCGTTGAATACTACAATTTCTCCCTGAAGGTTTTCCATAGCACCTATAGCATAAAGAAATTTACGGTTGCTGATCGTATCCAAATCAATATTGGCAGAAAGATTTCGCTCCTTCATGATTTGGGCAGTATTGCCTATCAATTGGATTTCTTGTGCGTTTACAGCAAGTGCCATAAACAAAAGAGAAAAAACTAGAAAATTTTTCATGTTTAAATGATTAATGAATACAGGTTTCTGCATGCTTATTGAGAACGTCTGTCTTGACAAAATCATTTTTGAGCAAAGGATTCCAATCAAAGTTAGCAAGCGCTTTCACCGAGAAGATTTCTTTTGCGTCCGCTTGGAACAAAAAATCCATAAAATCATCTTCAATACTTTTTAACTCATCCAATTGGCAGCCCGTCAACTCTTGATTGACAGCAAGCTCGCTCATTTCTCCGATAATAGCCGGTTTTACTCCTTTGTTAAGATTGACTTGAAAGGTAGAGCCATCAGAAATCTTCTGTACAATATAAATTCCTTCAATCGCGTCATCCACATAAAAGGTGTTGAACTGATACCTTGCTCCCGTCAGATAAATTGCCACATCCGTCAGGCAAGGCGAGGATTTGGAGACAATGCGAAGGTCCGTACGATCAATCACACCATCCGGAAAAAGGTGCTGCAATGCTTCGTTCAATCCCATAGCCCCGACTACCAAACCATCACACAAATGTCCGTGAAACTTGACCAGGTCGTCCAATTCAACTTCCTGCTGAAAGCCTAGACGACCTTTGGAAAAGTCGGTGTCATTGGTTTGAAAGCTAAGTGATTTGTTCCGTTTAGGTAAATAGAGTGTACTTCCGTTTAAGTTGGTTTTTAATTTGTCGATGTGACCGGTAAATGTTTTTGTATCATTGATGAAATGGGCGTGAATAAAGGTATCATGATGGGTGTAGATACGTTTGCCAACTTGAGAATACACCGCAATGATTTCACCCTTTTCCTTGAGATGCTCATAATTTTCCTGATTTCTTCCGGGCTTGTACCCCTCTACATCAGGAGATCTTGGCGTGACAATGTGCGTAACCATTTCGTCGAAAGTGCCTTCAATTTTAAAAAAAAGTGGTTGGCTCAAATCATAACCATTCTCACCGGCAATGTTTTCTACCAAATTGTCCAACGCCAACAAATCCTCCAAGTCACCGGATAGCGAAAATGCTTCCCAAGCCCCCACCTCACCATAGACGAAGAAAGGTGCCTGAATATTCCAATTCTCTTGTATAAAAGCATTGCCATCCAGGTCTGCAAAACCTGAATAAGGAACTCCATCTGCAAAAGTGATTTCTCCCTGCATTTTACCAAGCGGACCTAAGCCGAAAATGCGGGGATATTTTTGAAGCGTATCGGCAGAAATGGTAGGTGCAAAACCTGTTTTTCCCATTTCACTCATAGCCCCAGTGGATTTAACCACGCCATGTTGGGCAAAAGCAAAGGTTATGAACAGAAGAAAAAGGGTAGTTAGACTAATTTTTTTCATTTTATAAAGTAGTAAAGATGATGTTAAATATAAATCCGGAAAGGATGATGAAGGCCGTTACTGTACCGAAGAAAATGGCAATCAGCTTCATGCTCATCACTTTCTTCAACAAGGTGCCTTCGGGAATCGATAGACCAATTGTGGCCATCATAAAGGCAATGGCAGTACCCACAGGGATACCCTTGACTATCATGACTTGAATGACAGGAATAATGCCTGCGGCATTGGCATAGAGTGGCACTGCGAGAATGACTGCAAGTGGAACAGTCCACCATTGTCCATCGCCCAAGTACTGTTCAAAGAAATTCTCAGGCACATAGCCATGCATAAATGCTCCAATCCCAATACCGATGATTACATAAAGCACGATGCTTTTGACAATCGCCCAAGCATCTTTTGTAATAGAGGGAAGCCGTTGGAGAAATGGGGTGTTTTCTGCTGCAAAGTCTTCTTGTACTTTGTTTTTGTTTTGGATCAATTGCTGTACCCAATCGCTCAGGTAACGCTCCAGTTTCAATTTCCCCAAGACCATTCCTCCAAACATCCCCAATAAAATACCCATCAAGGCATAGATCAAGGTGAATTTTACTCCAAACATTCCCAAGAAAATCGCCAAAGCGATTTCATTGACCAAAGGGGAGGTAATCAGAAAAGCAAAGGTGACACCGAGCGGTATTCCTCCTTGAACAAAGCCAATAAATAGAGGTACAGAGGAACAGGAACAAAAGGGTGTTACCGCTCCGAAGAGTGAGGCTAGGAAATATTCTAGTCCGTAAAGCTTTCTTTTTTGGAGAAAATCACGAAGTCGCTCGACTGGAAAATAGGCATTGACGATACCCATGATCACGGTAATAACAAAGAGCAGAATCAGGATTTTCAGTACATCGTAGACAAAGAAATTCAGCGCCACTCCTAGTTGGCTTTCTGCTGCTATCCCAATGACCTGATAAATCAGCCAATCCGCAAAACTTTGTAACCAGTCAAACATAGTCCTGATTTATCAAGAAAGGGCTGCAATAATTTCTTGAGAAGAAGGAACCTTCCCCTTGATTTTGACTACTTCGTCCACTACAACAGCTGGGGTAGAAAGGATATTATAAGACATGATTTGTTGGATATCTTCTACCTTGATCACTTCTGCAGCAATACCTTCTTTCTCGATGACTTCACGAACAGCCGCTTCAGTTTGCTTGCACTTGGCACAACCTGTGCCTAGGATTTTGATGATTCTCATGATATATGGTGTTTAAATAACGATTCGAATAATTGCGAAGCTTCCGCCCATGCTTTTTTGTTGAGGCAGTACCTGATCTTTGGGGGCATAATTTCCCCTTGAATCAAGCCAGCGTCCTTCAATGATTTCAGGTGTTGGGAAATGGTGGACTGCGCTAAGGGAATGATTTCCGTGAGGTCACCGTTGAAGCAACAGGTTTGCTCACTCAGGATCTTCAAAATCTGTATCCGAACCGGATGCCCCATAGCTTTCGCATAGATAGCTAGCTTTTGCTCTCCAAGGGAGTAATCTATTTTAACTGCTGTTCTTTCCATGGGCCTGATGTATATCGTAAAAATACGATGGATAAATACGAGATAGCGTGACCTTTGTCACCTCAGCTCATGATATTTCCCCTCGAAAAATTTGGAACAGAAAAAAATATATCGTAATATTGCGATATATTTATAATTGAAATATGCTTTCAGCGAAATACAATTGAAATAAAGTAGAAACATGCTGGAAATAGATATTTGAATACTGGGGATATTGTCGGCTGTGGTGAAATAGGTTATTCCCAAAATATTCGCTGTCTTGTTTCTTTTCTCTTGATTCTTGCCTCTTTTCTCTAGTTTCTCGCTTCTAATCTCTAACCGTCTCAACAATGGGTGTTACCAAAACAGATCTCTTCACTGACCAACAAAACGAACTGGCGAAAATTGCGAAGGTATTTGCCCATCCTGCCCGTATAGCCATCCTACAATACCTCATCCAAGCCAACTCTTGTATTAATGGAGACTTGGTTCAGGAACTAGGTTTAGCTCAAGCTACCATTTCCCAACATCTTCGCGAACTCAAAGAAATTGGTCTGATCAAGGGAAGCATAGAAGGTGTATCTGTTAATTATTGCATAGATGCAGTACGCTGGGCGGAAGTGCAAAATCTATTTCAAGAGCTATTTGATGGCTTTCCGAGGATATCGGGATGCTGTTGAGGAGAAGCGAGAGACGAGAAATTAGAAACGAGACTTAGGTGCAGAGAGCTTTTGAGAGTTAGAAAATGATATGCGCTGTGCGATATATAGTAGATATTATCCTACGGCGATATATTAAGGACCGTATCAAGATGGAGATTATTCTTAACTAGAGTCTAGTGTCTACAACATACTTTAAAAAATTTGGCGCCTTTGCGTCTTTGCGTGAAATACTATGAAAACAACCGAATTTACCCAAATCCTACAAGAACACCCCGAAAAGGCGCTTTTCTTCGAATACCAATCAGGTCAGTATGTACGAGCCGACTACCACATTACTGAAATCAAAAATGTAAATTTTGACACAGTAGACTGTGGTGGTATCCGCAATCAATGGTCAGAAGTGCATATCCAACTGTGGGAAAATGAAGTTCCGGAGCCAGATCATATGGTGGACACGGACAAAGCCATGAAAATTTTTGAGGTCGTCAATCGTGTAAGAGAGACTTATCCGGATGCAGACATCAAGTTTGAATATGGTAATTCAGTGTTTCCAACATCCGTACTACCAGTCCACAACATCAAAGACACAGGGAATGCCTTAATCGTCCAACTCACACCGGATCAAACTACCTGCAAAGCCAAAGACCGCGCCTCCACTCCTGAGGAAAAAGCAGCCGCTTGTTGCGGGCCTGTTTCCGAAAAACCAAAAATCCGTGTTTCACTTGCTTCCCTTCAAGCAGCTAACAGCTGCGAACCTGGATCGGGATGCTGTTAGGAGATGCGAGAGACGAGAAGCGAGAGATTAGACAATCTTCTTGAATCTTGACTCTAGCTTCTTGATTCTTGTCTCTTGACTCTTGTTTCTAAAAAAATGAATCTATACCCAACACTTCAAGCGCACATCGAAAAAGCGCAAGCACTTCCGATCTCAGATGATCGGAAGGCAGTCCTTCAAGTACTGATTGAATATATCCAGCAGAAAATCAATCAAGACGAGGAAATTAATTTGAATTTTATTTGTACCCACAATTCACGTAGAAGTCAGTTTTCCCAGATTTGGGGAAAGGTAGCAGCCTCCTTCTATGGCATTGATATAAATTCCTTTTCTGGAGGAGTCGAAGTCACTGCGTTCAACGAACGAGCGGTGGACTCCATCAAACGATTTGGCTTTAAAACCAGCAGCGAGGGAGAGGGAAATCCTAAATACTTTGTGTTCTATTCCGATGATGAGGACCCCATAGTAGCTTTCAGCAAAGTCTATGACGATGCAGCCAATACCCCAAAGGGTTTTGCAGCAGTGATGACCTGTTCCCATGCTGATGAAAACTGTCCCTTTATCCCGGGTGCAGAAGCCCGAATTCCGGTTAGATACGAAGACCCAAAAGCCTTTGACGATACAGATCAGGAAGCTGAAAAATACGATGAACGATCCTTGCAGATAGCGTCGGAGATGTTATTTGTTTTCTCTAGAATATCTAAAGCCAAAAAGGATTGATATTAATTGATATTGGATATTTGGATATTGCTATGAAAGTCCAAACCAATATCCAAAAATATCGCAGAGCTAATATCTACCAATATCAACCGCAATACCTACTCAACTTTCAATCAAACTAAAAATGTCTGAAACCAAAAAAATCGCCTTCTTCGAAAAATACCTCACTCTATGGGTTGCTTTGTGTATAGGTGCTGGAATTCTAATTGGTCATTTAGCAGGAGATGACATCTCGGTATTGTCTGATTTGGAAATTTACAATGTCAACTTGCCTATTGCTATTCTGATCTGGCTTATGATTTATCCCATGATGTTGCAGATTGACTTTGGGAGTATCAAAGGAGTAGGCAAAGCACCGAAGGGGTTGATCTGGACACTGGTGATTAACTGGCTGATCAAGCCATTTACCATGGCATTCTTTGCATGGATTTTCTTTGATCAGCTCTACTCGGCGTACATTGAACCAGATATGGCCGGTGAGTACATCGCAGGAGCAATCCTATTGGGTGTGGCTCCATGTACGGCCATGGTATTTGTGTGGTCCTACCTGACAGATGGGGATCCCAATTATACCTTGGTGCAAGTATCGGTCAATGACCTGATCATCTTGGTGGCATTCGTTCCATTAGTGGGTTTCTTGTTGGGTATTACCAATGTGACTGTTCCTTACGAAACTTTGGTTGCATCGGTAGTCATCTTTGTGGTGATTCCTTTGGTAGCAGGAGTACTTACTTCAAAAATCATGATCGCCAGAAAAGGAGAAGACTGGTTCAAAAAGGAATTTCTACCCAAGTTTAAACCAGTCAGCATCATTGCTTTGTTATTGACCTTGATATTACTCTTTGCTTTCCAAGGACCTAATATCCTGAATAATCCTTTGATCATTCTGTTGATCGCTGTACCCTTGATCATCCAAACCTACTTTATCTTTTTCTTGGCATGGTTTGGAGGAAGGAAATTGAAACTCCGTCATGCTGTCTGCGCTCCAGCTTCCATGATCGGGGCAAGTAATTTCTTTGAATTGGCGGTAGCTGTTGCGATTGCCTTATTCGGCTTAGACAGCCCAGCAGCACTAGTGACTGTGGTCGGTGTACTGGTGGAAGTACCCGTAATGCTGCACCTAGTGAGCTTGGCTAATAAATGGAAGTACTAAACGGACTAAACCCAATAAAATCAAAATACTAGTATTGAAATAAAGTAGAAATATGCCTTCGGCGAAATAAGGTGGAAATAAATATGGGTGAAACTATCTTATACGCTTAAATGATCTGTTTCATTGAAAAACAAGAGATGCTTGGATTTATAAACTGTACAAATATTTCAAATTTATTTCCACTCTATTTCTACCTTATTTCAACTTTATTTCCATCCCTGGAATCGTACTTTGTATGTAGCATCAATAAACCAAGGGAAAAGCCCATCCGCACCGTAAGCCGAGATTCCAATTGCATTTCGGATATTGGGGTTTTTAGATTTCCATTCGGCTTCCAGTTCTAACAAAAGACCCACTCGTTGGTATTTGTTGATGATGGTAAATGGTGCTGGATCTTGCGGATTAAAAGAGTTTTGGACCCTCACGGACTCACCACCCAATTGCAATGAAGGGCCTGCACCAAAAGCCAACTTAAAGCCATTGTCTTTTTGAATGATATCATATCTCAACGTTGGGCTGATAAAAATACCTGAGGACTGATCTATATCAGACAATTCATTGCTCTCCAAATTACCCAAAGACTGATAAAACGAAACTCCCGTATTCAAGGACAAACGCTTGGCAAATCGGTAATTCAATTCACCCCCCATATTCAGCCCCCAAAGTAAGTTATTGTTATCAATGGTGGTTCCCCCACCAAAGGAATAGTCGATTTTAGATGCTTTCTCTTGGGAAAAACCTATCAGTGGAAAAAGGCATAGGATACAAATGAGCGAGAGGTGTAGATGTTTGTTCATAATCTATGAAAATTTACGTGTGAGCACTAAAGGTATCTACGGTTTCTTGAATTAAAAAGTTGGTTAAGAACTCTTAACTAATTTCTTGTGATTCCTGAAAATTTTAACGAATCCCTATTGAAAATAATTAAAATTCTCCATAGCTTTCGATAGAATCATCCTGAATTTATAAAGAGAATTCTTTATCTATTTTGCCTGATTTTTATACCCTGATTTCAACCTCTATTTACTTTCAAAACCATTAAAACTGTATGAAGAAAGCATGTATTGCTTTGTGCTTGTTCCTATCATTGAGTGCAACACAAGTATTCTCACAAAATGCTGAGAAACCCGTTAGTGTCAAACTGCTAATCGAAGGGGGCTTCGAATTTGGCGGGGATGAGATTTTACAAGTATTCTTCACCAATGGTGGTGATCAAACCCTGCGAGCGGGACAAGGTATCAACTTGGGTATTGGTGGCGAAATGCAATTCGCTAACTTCAGGCACTTGATGATTAGATCGGCTATAGGCTTGAAATGGACCCCTACCGCAGCAGATGATGCAAATATCATGTTTTTAAGATTCCCTGTTCACTTCACACCATTTTGGAAAATAAATGAAGATTTCCGGTTTGGGGTGGGTATTACTACCCATTTGAACCCTAAATTAAGAGGTGATGGCTTTTTCCCTGATGTTACCTATACAAGCACGACCAACCCTCGATTCGAATTTGGATATAAATGGTTTGCTTTGACCTACACCCCTATGACTTATCAAAATAGGCAAGATATATTCTCTGGGAATTCAATTGGTATTTATTTATCAGGTACACTTCCTAATAGAAGGTAATTCCAGGTAAAACACTCTCAAGAAAAAACCATTCATTCATACTTTATCCAACTACTTTTGAGTTAGTGATCGCGAGCTACCCGATAAGTCAGCGTAGTTATGAGAGAGTATGGGTGAACTTTTGGCTACTAGATTTCTAAGCCGATTCCATTTCAAAAAAAGACTAGCCTTTTCGAAAGCGCTCTTTGGCAAAGATGGGCATAGCAATGATTACAATAATTGCTCCGAGTAAACATGTAGCTAAAGTCAAGCCAGAGGCCAGATTTGGTTTATGAAGCCACTCTCCTATAAAGTAACCCAACAATGGAATTAGTCCCATTGCTATAAAAACATAGCTTAGAAAAATATGTAACCCATTTTCAATAGCAAACTCCTTTTCTTTCTGAGAAAAATGCCTAGTCCCAATGAATACACGAGGGAATAATTTCATCAAAATCCCAAATGCTATAAAACCCAAACTTGTGAAAATAATTACCATTTTTTTAAAGCTAGTTGACCAAAAATAAATTCTATACGAACATTTAACGTCACTAATATAACAATAGTTGACAAAACTTTATAGGGTTTGAGGTGAAATCATTCCTGGTCTGGGAAGCTAATTATCTGCTCTTGAAATGAAATATGAAATTTCTATTCGAAAATTTCTACCTAAAATTTCGATCATAATCGAAAGCTTAGGCCTAATTTTTAGAAAATAGCTCCACTGTGCCTCAAACAAGGATTAATAAAAAATCACTGTCTTATTCCGATAAGCCAATACTTTTCGCTCCAAATGGTACTTGATGGCCTTGGAAAGCACTACTTTTTCCACATCCTGACCAATTTGCACCAAGTCACTCACAGAGTTATGGTGCCTAACCCTAGCCACCTCTTGCTCAATGATTGGCCCAGCATCAAGCTCTTCGGTCACATAATGTGCCGTAGCGCCAATGATTTTGACTCCACGCTCATAGGCTGCATGATAAGGCTTTGCACCTACGAAAGCTGGCAGAAATGAATGATGGATATTAATAATCTGATTGGGGAAAGCCTTGATAAAATCACCACTCAATATCTGCATATACCGGGCTAAGACGATAAAGTCAACTTGATGCTGCTTCAACAACTCAATTTGCTGACGTTCGACTTCAACCTTATTGGTCTTATCCATCGGGAGATGGTAAAAAGGAATTCGAAAGGCAGTCACCACTTTCTTCAATTCCAAGTGATTGGAAATCACTAGAGGAATCTCCACATCAAATTGCCCAGAGTAATAACGGCTGAGAATATCAAACAAACAGTGAGAGAGTTTGGAAACAAAAATCGCCATTCTCGGCTTTTGGGTATTGAAATGCAGCTCAAATGACATCCCAAACCGTTCGGCTACTTCTGTTTGAAAAGACGAAGCGATGGATTCTTTGGGAAGTGCAAAACTTTCCAATTCCCAAGCTGCCCTCATAAAAAACATGCCGATCTCCTCATCCACATGCTGATCGACTTCTAAAATATTGCCCTGATATTTATACAAAAAATCAGAAACCGTTGCCACAATCCCCTTTTGATCAGGGCATTGAATGGTGATAATTGCTTTGTTCATAGTTTCAAATTAAAAATCCTTATCCTAATTTTCCTAATATATCCATTCCTTGATGGAGAATTCTGATTATTTGGAAGTTACAATCGTTTTTTTTCTATAAATAGATTTCGTGATTCCTTACAAGATATTTTCGATAGCCAAATTTTATATCATCACAATTGATACCAATACCTACTCCAACAAGGCCTCAATATCCTCCTTACTCAGACTCTTCATAAAGCTTTCCTCTGTACTGATCAATCCATCAGCCAAGGCCATTTTACGCTCTTGCAAAGCCATAATTTTTTCTTCCACAGTATTACGTGTGATGAATTTATAAATTATCACTTTATTTTCCTGACCTATACGGTGCGCTCTATCTATAGCTTGGGCTTCTACAGCTGGATTCCACCATGGATCGAGCAAGAATACATATTCTGCTTTGGTTAAGTTAAGCCCTACTCCTCCTGCTTTCAGGGAAATCAAAAATATTTTTACCGAATCGTCTTCCTGAAATGCGCGTACCTGGACTTGTCGGTCTTTGGTCATTCCATCCAAATAGGCATATTTGATGTTTTCCTGATCCAAAAATTCCCGCACAATAGCCAAGTGCCGAACAAATTGACTAAATATCAGTACTTTATGACCCTCAGATGCTGTTTCCCTCACCATGTGGATAATGTTTTCCAGTTTCCCGGAATCACCTTGGTATTCTTTATTAGTTAATTTTGGGTGATTGGCTATTTGTCTCAATTGGGTTAAGCCTCGAAGAAGCGTAAACTGTTGGTTTTTGAGACCCGGTAATCCCAATTCAGAAACAATTTTTTCCCGGTAATAGCTTTTGACTTCCTCATATGCCTCCTCTTGCTCAGGAGTCATCGTGGCATATTTGATGTTGATAACTTTTTCAGGGAGATCGGTAGCCACTTGAGACTTCAATCTTCTCAAAATAAATGGCTTGATGATGGCATGCAGCTTACCGGCTTTTTCCACATCATAATGCTTTTCAATAGGCAGCAAAAACTGCTTTTTAAACGTACTTTGATTTCCCAAAAGGCCCTGATTGATAAAATTCATCTGCGACCATAGATCCATGGTACCATTTTCCACAGGAGTACCTGTTAAGATTAACTTCTGACGACAATGCAACTCATTGACAGTACGGGATATGATACTTCCAGGGTTTTTGATGGCCTGAGATTCATCCAAGATGATGTAATTAAAGTAAAATTCCTTCAAGATATCCACATCCATACGAGTGATCCCATACGAAGTAAGTACCAAATCATACCGGGAAAAGCGCTTGCTGTCCTTGATTCGCTGAGTTCCGGTATAGGTCAGAATTTTGAGTTTGGGAGCAAATTTCTTGGCTTCCAATTCCCAGTTGTAAATCAAAGAAGTTGGCATCACCAATAAGGAGGTGCTGCCCTCGTTTTGCTCTTTTTCATGGGCTAAGAGGGCCAAGGTCTGCACCGTCTTACCCAAGCCCATATCATCTGCCAAGCATCCTCCAAATTTATATTCATTCAAAAAACGCAGCCAATTGTATCCTGCCTTTTGGTATGGTCTCAATTCTCCCTTGAAAAAAGGAGAAAGGGGATAATCTTGGATTTGACTGAAATCTCTCAATTTTTCCAGTTTCCTGCTAAGCGTCAACTGAACTAAATTATTTTCCTGCAACTGTTGCGCAAGGGAAATGTGATGCTTTTTCAAAATGAGTTTATTTTCCTCATTTTCAGATGGCACATCTTCCATAAAAGCAAACATTTCGGAATAATTGACAAACCAGCTGTGGGGAATGACTGCGATTTCTCCATTAGGCAATTCAAATTCTGTTTTTCCTTGGAGAAGTATCTTTCGGATTTTTTGAAAAGGAATGGAGAAAGGCCCAAATTTAATCAGTGCATGTACGTCGAACCAATCTATGTTTTCTTTGACTTCTACAGAAATGTGTGCATAACCAATAAAATAGCGCTTTCCTTGGGCATTGACTGCTTGTCTGATAGAAATTCCCAAATCTTCGATTACGGACTTATTAGCATTAATCCATCCAAATCCAATAGACTTGGGTTGGGAGATACGCCCGTTTTTTAGATTCAGACCTAGCTTATCCAGAAAATCTGTGTAATATTTTTCTTTGGATAAATCTCGAATTACTTTGTGGAAAATATAATTGTCCCCTATTTTTTCAACCTCTACATTGGTACTGACCTTATTTTCTGCTCGGAACGTATACTCCCCATAGCTGAATTGCAAATCAAATACAATCCTGTCTTCTTCGGAATCATCTACATCATTTCCAAATAAGTCCTTCTTAGGAGTCGAGGCTAATTCAGATAGACACAAAAAGGGCACTGGTTGAGAACGTTCTACTTTGATATCAAACCCAACGGCATATACATCAAAAGAAGCAACAAGCTGATGCACAAACTTCTTGTAATACTGCTCTTCCACTGACTTTGGAATGACAATAAATTTTTTGTTTAAAAATGGTTTCAGCTTGTGTCCATCCACATTCTTTTCGAAATGAAAAAGCTGTCCATTTAGCACCAACCAAGCAGGCTCATGACAGATCAAATACGCATTTTTATATTGCCACTCTAGTTTTTGCCCTCCATACTTAATGGTAGGAAAATAATGCGTGTTGTCTTCATTTCTACGGAAGTGAAATAAAACAGAAGCTTTATCAGGCAATATTTCTATTTCCTTCCAAGTAGGATTCCCATCATTCCCCATTTCAAACAATCGCTTACCTGATAAATTTTCCAGGATTTTCGATCGAATATGTTCTAATTTGATTTCAATTTGCTCTTGTATGACCTTATTTCCTGTTTTTGGATCATAAATCTTCCTCAAAAACTCCTTTGCCTTCAACTTCTTCGGGTTGAATTTCTTCACAACAGCATCTTGCTGCATGTCGTCCATCCATTGAATAAGCTTGTAATCCATTTCATCCAGACCAGCTGCAAACTCCTTGGCATTGACATGGGATATATTTTGGTAGGCATAGGATAAGCGGCCTTTTTCATCCAATTGAACTGCAAAAGACTCAAATAATAGCCCCAAAAACTCATGACTAAATATAGAGTAAACAATTTCAAACGGTTGCTCGGCAGAAACTTTCATAGGCTGAATCCCTCAAAAGAGGCTGAAAATGAATTTATTTGGGTTTTTTCAATTGAAACTAGTTCGAAAAATACGGAATAATTCAAGAAAATAAAAAAACAAATCAACAAAGGAATTGGCTTTTCTTTCGGGCAAGCAATTGGTATAGGATTTAATGTTGTCTTTTAATCAAATTAGTCCTCGCAACTTTTTTGATTTGATTCAAACTTTTAGGATTTTGCTTGCCTAGAACAACCATACATGGCAGACAACAAACTCCAAAGACAACTTGGACTTACTGGTTTGGTGGCTACAGGAGTATGCTCCATGCTTGGGGCCTCCATCAATGTGGTCCCTTTTATGATTCAAAAACATGTGCCAGGGATAGGCGCTTGGGTCTTGCCTGCATTTCTCTTTGCGGCCATTCCTGCATTGTTTGCAGCCTATGCTTACGCAGCGCTCGCCACAGCCATGCCCAAAGCAGGAGGAAGCTACATCTATGCCAGCCGAGGTCTTCATCCCTATTTGGGTTTCGTAGCCTCCTTTTCTCAATGGTTTGGACTCTCCATCGTAATCGGAGTGGTGGCCTATGTTACGATTCCTTTTCTGCGAGATATTGCTGAGGCACTCCAATGGATGGGACTCGCACAAGCATTGGAAACCGGATTGGTTCGGGTAGGATTGGCTTTACTCTTGATTTGGCTCTATGTTTGGATAAATATCAAAGGTCTCAAATCGTATGAAAAATCAATTATCCCCTTAATGATCCTCATGTTTGGAATGGGTGCAGTGGTGATTTTTACTGGGTTTTATTTTAATCAAGAGGATTTCACACAAGCCATTATGGATAACACAGGGAGTTTTCCTGTAATGGAGAGCACCTCAAAATTCACGTTATCCACATTTCTTTCTGCCGGAGCACTGTTATTTGCAAGCTTTATTGGGTTTGATTCCATTGCTCAGGCAGGAGGTGAGGCTAAAAACCCGGGAAAAAACTTACCAGTCGCCATAGGTCTGACGATTGGAATTGTTGGTTTGTACTATGTATTGTTTACCATGGCTGTTTACAATACCGTCCCATGGGAATATGTGGCACAGGAGGCCAATCAGCGGGACATTACTGCCCCTGGCTTACTTGCACCACTTTTACCTGATTACCTAATCATTTTGATCGTGGCGGGTGCAGCGATAGCGCTGATCAATGATCTCCCTGCTATGCTGCTCTCGGTGTCACGATTGGTATTTGCTTGGGCTGAGGATGGGATTTTCCCCAAAATGCTGTCTCATGTGCACCAAACAAATCAAACGCCTTACAATGCTCTTATCATCAGTGGAGCTGTTGCCAGTGTGGGTGTGTTGGGAAGTCATTTTGCAGGCAATTTCTTTTTAGGCATCGACATTATGGTAACGTCCATGATGGTCAACTTTCTCTTGATTTGCCTCACCTTAGCCAAAATTGACAGCTTCAGTCCTGCTATTTCAGCCAAACTACTACTCGCAAAACAGTTATCCACACGCAAAATCATGGCTTGGACAGGTGTTGTCGTTATCGGATTTTTCTTAGTTATCCACACCTACAAAGATGTGAGTTCAGAGGTGGATGCTTGGTATTTTCATTCAACCTATGTGTGGATATTGGTCATGACACTTGCCTCGACGATTTTCTTTCTTAAATTTAACAAGCTCAAACAGATTCACTAACTATTTTTAAAAAGCCCAAGACTATGCAACATTTATACACCGAACTAGCACCAGGACTGACCATTTCCAGAGCCTTAACTGGCCTTTGGCAGATTGCCGACTTAGAACGAGATGGCAAAATGTTGGACCCTCTGATTACAAGTTTGCACATGGCCCCTTATTTGGAGTCGGGCCTCACTACTTTTGATATGGCAGATCACTATGGCTCATCTGAAATTATTGCTGGAAAATTTCGACAAAAACATCCCTTAGGTAAAAATGCGGTGTTTTTAACCAAGTGGGTTCCCAAGCCAGGAAAGTCAAGTTTTGAGGAAACAAAAGCAGCAGTTTTGTTGGCCCTAGATCGCATGCAGGTGGAGCAAATTTCCTTACTTCAATACCATGCTTGGAATTACTTAGATCCAGTTTGGCTGGATCAACTATTTTGGCTGAAAGAGTTGAAGGATGAAGGTTTGATCGGACAATTGGGCGTGACCAATTTTGATGCAGCCCACCTACGCATCGCTTGCGCCTCGGGTATTCCATTGGTTAGTAATCAGGTTTCTCATTCGATCTTGGATGAGCGAGCATCATTGGAAATGTCCACCGTCTGCAATTCCTATGGTGTCAAATTATTCGCCTATGGAACGTTGGCTGGTGGATTTTTGAGTAACAAATGGCTCAACAGTCTCGAACCAGACTTATCCACATCTGCTACTTGGTCACAGATGAAGTATAAGCGATTTATAGATGCTGCAGGAGGTTGGCAGGCATATCAGCAAGTATTAGATATTTTGCACGAAGTGGGTAAAAAGCACCAAGCATCAATCGCAAATGTCGCTACCAAATATATCATGGATAGACCTTATGTAGCGGGGGTAATCATCGGTGCTCGCTTAGGCGAAAGCGCTCACATAGACGACACCTTGAGGCTTTTTGAATTTGAGTTGGATGCAAGTGACAAAAGAGACTTATCCACAGCGCGGGAATTGTTGAAACCTATACCTGGAGATTGTGGAGATGAGTACAGAAAGCCCCCATTTTTGACGGCATCAGGCGATTTAAGTCATCATTTGGAATACATTCCCAAAACTTTTGAGGCAGTAGAAGGACCTAATGAATCCATTAAAGTCTTCAGCGGTACACCTTGGGAGCCCATGGCAGGCTATTGCAGAGCTGTACGCAAGGGAAATACCATCGCAGTATCAGGCACCACTGCAACCCATAAAAGTAAATTGATCGGAGGAGGGGATGCCGGGGCACAAGCAGCATTTGTCTTGGACAAAATCGAAGCGGCCATTGAATCCTTGGGAGGGAAGTTGGAGGATGTCATCCGAACACGGATTTTTGTAAACAACATAGCCGATTGGGAACCTATTGCCCGGGCTCATGGGAAAAAATTTGGCCATATCCAGCCTGCCAATACCTTGGTGGAAGCCAAATTGGTGGGTGAAGGTTACTTGGTGGAGATTGAGGCGGATGCTGTTTTGTGAGAGGTTAGATATTGGGATTTTGGATAGTAGGATACTGTGGAGCAAGAGGGATTGAAATAAGGTAAAAATATGATGGAAATAAATTGAAATAAGGCTTTGTGTACGTTGCGTTATCCGTTGCGGTCGTGGCGAGAAACATTTTCTATGCAGTTGGTACGAGGACTCCACACATCATAAAAATTGACTGAACTATTTGATTTCCATCACATTTTATTACATAAGTGATACATTTTATTTCTATTTTTTGAAAAATGTGCGCTAAGTCTCATCCTATGGAAATCATTTTTCCGTATTTCAAGTTTACAACAAGAATTACCCCTTGAAATATGAATCCAAATATTGAGAACTTGATGCAGGCTATAGCGCCTTACCGAGAGGAATTGTTGACCCACCCTATTTATCAGGATATGAAAACCTTGGAAGATTTCCAGCTTTTCATGGAGCAGCATGTGTATGCAGTTTGGGATTTTATGAGCTTATTGAAAGCGCTACAATTGAAATTAACTGGCAGTAGTTTACCTTGGAGACCATCCGGTAATCCACTAGTAACTCGTTTGATTAATGACATCGTCTTGGCTGAGGAATCTGATGAAGATGGCAAAGGTGGCTATTGCAGTCACTTCGAACTGTACCTTACAGCTATGAAAGAAGCAGGTGCTGATACTCAAAAAATCGAGCGCCTGATCGCTGATTTGGATTTTGGAAAGGATTTCAGAGCCTTATTGATGTGGATGGAGATCCCAGAAAGCACCAAAGAGTTTTTATTGACCAACTATGCATTGGTAGAAAATGGAAAAGCGCACGAAATTGCGGCTTCATTTACTTTGGGAAGAGAAGATCTGATTCCTGATATGTTCAGAAAATTGGTCAATGACCTGATTAGCACCAAGCCTGAAAAATTACAAACCTTGGAATACTATTTTGACAGACATATTCACTTGGACGAAGACCATCATGGGCCATTAGCCATGCGTATGTTGGAAGACCTGTGTGGAGATGATCCGATCAAATGGGAAGAAACAACAAATGCAGCCATTGAAGCATTGAAAGTGCGAAAAGTGCTTTGGGATGGCATCCATGAACAAATCCTCCAAACAGTTTAATTGTATTCAATTTGGTTGTACACAAAATAACAATAGCGCATAAAACTGCGCTATTGTTGTTAAAAAGGCAATTTAGCTAAATCTACATTACCCCCAGATAGGATAATACCTACTTTTTGACCTGCAAACCGCTCTTTATTTTTGAGTAAGGCAGCCAGAGGGACAGCACAACTGGGTTCGATGACTATCTTCATACGCTCGTAGATCAAGCGCATTGCTTCTATGATTTCGGTATCATTTACCGTTAATATATCGTCTACATATTCCATGATGATGGCAAAATTTATGTTGCCCAAGGAAGTCAATAAGCCGTCTGATATGGTCTTTGGACCTTCCATAGGAATCAATTTTCTTGCGTGAAACGATCTATAGGCATCATCTGCACCTTCGGGCTCTCCCGCTATCACCTGTGTTGTTGGGGAAATATATTTGGTGGCAAGCGCTGTTCCTCCCAATAAGCCTCCCCCACCCACTGGTGCCATAATCGTATCAAATGGAATATCTTCCTCCCACATTTCCAAAGCACAGGTAGCCTGCCCTTCCACCACATCCATAAAATCATATGGAGGAATGAAGGTGGCCCCTGTTTTTTCCACAACAGCCCGCAAGGTAGTTTCTCTAGCTAATAAATTTGGTTCACACTCAATAATTTCACCTCCATAACCTTTTACCGCCTTCTTCTTAATTTCAGGCGCATTGGAAGGCATTACAATATAGGAAGGAATACCGGCTACCGTGGCCGCACGAGCCAAGGCGGCGGCATGATTTCCTGAGGAATGGGTGGCTACTCCGTTTGATTTCTGTTCAGGTGTCAACTTCATTACCGCATTGGCCGCACCTCTTGCCTTGAAAGCCCCTACTTTCTGAAAGTTTTCACATTTGAAATAAATCTTACAGCTAGCAATCTCATTGATGGCCGAAGACTTCAATAAAGGCGTACGGTGGATAAATGGCTGTATTCGCTCGTGCGCAGCCTGTATTTCTGCTAGACTTGGAAATTTCATAGACGTCAAATCAATGCTTGAAAATACAAAATACTTCAACAGATGCTTCAAATAAAAAGTCAAGCAATGAATTTTTACAGCAGTGGCTATGGGCGATTGTGAACTTGCCATAATTTTGAGCCATGATGGCATCCACAAACTATCCGAATATCCAAGACTATCTGGCAGAAGCAACCACTTTTCCTGTCCTAGGTCAGGTATTGAACCGTAAGAATACAGAAGTTATGGACTTCTCTCCCAAAAACACAGAACTCCAAAGAGTAAACCTATCCGATACCAAAGCATTCAATGATTTTGTGTTTGAGCAACTCCGCCAAGCAGGTAAAGAATTTGGGATTGGAGGTTACTTTGAGCATAGAGCCATCTACAAGAGAAGTCAGGTATTCGCCACAGGTGCGGCGGATTTTAGAGATATCCACATGGGTATTGATATTTGGACAGCAGCCTTTACTCCCATTTTTGCCCCTTTGGATGGAGTTATCCACAGCTTTCAGGACAATGCCGGCTTTGGAAATTATGGGCCTACCATCATTTTGGAGCATAGTATACACAACCATACACTCTATTCATTGTATGGACACCTCTGTTTGGAAGATTTGAAAGATATCCATGTAGGGCAAATGATCAAGGCCGGAGAGAAAATAGCCCATGTAGGACCTCTCCCCGAAAATGGTGATTGGCCACCGCATCTACATTTGCAATTGATGTGGGATATGTTGGGAAATTGGGGCGACTTTCCAGGGGTTTGTTCACATAGAGATCAGGAAAAATTCAAAGCAATTTGTCCTGACCCTACTTATTTGATTCCTTTTTTGACTTGATTGGCTATGGTAATCAGTCGCACCCCTTCCAAAGTAAGGTAGCGGTCCACTAGGTCAAACTCTTGCTGAAGGGGGGTCAGGATAGAAGAAAGCCCACCAGTAGCGATGATGTGACAACGATAACCTAGCTCCAACTGGATTCCTTTGAGCATTTCTTTGACTAAGCCTACATATCCGTATAATACTCCTGCTTGAATTGCATGCACGGTATCTTTGCCCAACAAAGAATCTGGCAACTGAAGCTCAACTTCAGGAAGTTTGGAGGTATTGGAAAATAAAGATTTGATAGCAGTCTTCAAGCCAGGAGCAATAGTTACTCCCAAAATCTGACCATCTTCACCGATAACGGTAAATGTCAGAGCAGTACCAAAGTCTACCACAATACAAGGACCTGCCATACGCTCAAATGCAGCAAAGGCATTGCACATCAGGTCCGAACCGATTTCATTGGGACGGGCAGTTTTCACAGATAATGCAGGATAGGAGTCCGAGGAAATCAGGTAACAGGGTTTACCAAGATATTCGGAACAGAATTGCTGCAATACCTGATTGACTTCCGGTACTACAGAAGATATGCCCACTCCCGATAATTCATCTATTTTGATAGCATTTTCCAAAAAAAATAAATGCACTGCTTTTTCTAACGCTAGCACCGTAAGTCTTTTGGAAGTCTTTACTCGAAATTCATGAATCCAAGTCTGTTTGACTTCATCATAAAAGCCAAATACAATATTGGAGTTCCCTGCATCAATTGAACAAAACATGGCCCTAAGTTAGAAATAAAAGACGTCTGTGATGTATGAAAATCTCCGATTATACATTCCTGCTTTTATTTTTTTCAAGAATTCCCCACCTTCCGCTAAAATTAACTGCTATGTACCAAATACGAGAAGGAAAAAAAGAAGACCTGCCAAGGGTTTTGGAATTGGTGAAGGAGCTAGCCTTGTATGAAAAGGCACCCGAACAAGTTATCAACACGGTGGAAAAAATGGAAATAGACGGCTTTGGCCCAAATCCAGTATTCGGATTCTATGTTGCGGTCAACGAACGTACAGAAACTATCATCGGAATCTCCATTTATTACTACCGATACAGCACGTGGAAAGGAAAGCGTTTGTATCTAGAGGATATTGTAGTAACCGAGTCCGAACGTGGCAATGGAGCTGGCAAACTCCTTTTTGATCAAACTATGCAAAAATGCTTAGATGATGGATGCTCTGGAATGACTTGGCAAGTTTTGGATTGGAACGAACCTGCCATCAATTTCTATAAAAAATATGGTGCTGACCTAGATGGAGAATGGATCAACTGTAATTTACAAGATTATCAAATCCGTGAGATTCTAAAATAATTGCAAAAGCAATAATTTTTTTTTGCAATTACGAATTTATTGATAAATTTGTGTATGAGTTATTCTTCTTACAAATATCCCTTTCCCTCAAGACTTACACAGCGTGAGGATGTTTCTTCTTTTGAAGAAGGTCAGCAGGTGCAGTATTTCTTTAAGCAAGACAAAGGATATTCTGTAGTAGCTGAGCCGTCTTTGGTAGAGGAGCGCTTTCGTCTTTCAGAGACCATGGTTTTGTTTGATTATTTCCAATACACCCAGGCAGAGATTGCGGTTTTGATGGAGGTAGACCCGAGCACCTTAGTTCGCTGGAAAAAAGAGGATCGAGTATTGACTAAGTTATTGACCAAAAGCATCAAGGATATGGATAAGATAGTTGCTAAAGGCATACGTATTTTTGGATCAGAGGAGTTGTTCTCTACATGGCTCCACACCATCAATGAGGCTTTAGGCTCTCAAAAGCCTGTGGATATCTTGTTGCATCCTCGAGGGATTGATTTGGTGGATCAGGCATTGGATGCCATGTCATGGGGCTCTGTTTTTTGAGTTATCCACAGTGAGATACTACAGACTTATTGAGAATCTACCAGGGAGAACTCCCCTAGGTTACGGTCCTGGTTCGGGAAGATGGAATCAGTACGGAACACCTTTGATTTATGCTTGTAGCCATACATCACTTAACTTTCTGGAATTGCTGAGTATCCGAGGACCCATAGTCACCAAAAGCCAATGGTCCTTGGTGATTTTTGAAATTCATACGGAAATCCCCTATGTGGATAGTGCAGATCTTCCAGAAGATTGGACACAAAGACCTCATCCTAAAAGCACTCAATACATGGGGACCTATTGGGCTCAGCAAAAAGATACTGTTGCATTAAAGGTTCCCTCCTGTAGGATCCCCTTGGTGAATTATCCACAGGAGCATAATTTACTAGTGAATCCATTGCATGCTGATTTTTTGAATCAGGTGTCTTTGATCGGAAAAGAGCCAGTAAGCTTTTTGGTTTAGCTATACATCTTATGGAAAAGTATTTCAGATGAATCAAGGCTTTTCATAACTTACCAAAAAATCAACTCACATTCATATGCAAGTATCATTGAAAGGCCAGCGAATATTGGTCACAGGAGCTTCGAGGGGCATCGGAAAAGGAATAGCCGAACAGTTATCCACATCAGGAGCAACATTGCTCTTGCATTACAACCGAAATGAAGCGGAAGCAAAAAAACTCCAAGAATCAATTCCAGGAGAAAGTCATCTCGTACCCTGCAATCTTTCAGATTTAAACCAGGTTAAGGGTTGGTTCAAAGGCTTGACTGAAAAATTTGGAAAGATCGATGCAGTTATCAACAACGCAGGGATAGCCATTTCTATACCTGACAATGCCCCAACAGAGGAGTGGACAGAAACTTGGCTACAGACAATGAATGTAAACATCAATGCTTTGGCAATTATCACCAAGGAATTTATCGAGCATGCTGTGGAAAATCAGAATGGCAGAGTTATCAACATTTCTTCCAGAGCGGCTTTCCGAGGGGATACACCTGAATATTTAGCCTATGCGGCATCCAAGGCAGCAATCGTGAGTTATACACGTTCCATTGCCCGCTACTACGGCAAATCCGGCATCAAAGCATTTATCATTGCACCGGGTTTTACCCGCACAGATATGGCGCAGGACTTTATGGACCAATACGGAGAGGCCTATGCCTTGAATGACATTGCTTTACAAGAATTGACTGAACCAAAAGATATTGCACCAATGGTGACCCTACTATGTTCGGGATTAGCGGACCATGCAACCGGCTGCACCATTGATATCAATGCAGGTTCCTACGTGCATTGATACCATGCAAACTTCCAAAACCTTTAGAAAGTAAGAACGGTTTAGAAGGTATGGCTTCTAAAAATTCCGATACCTTTTCACCTGAGATGATCCGAATCCTGAAGATTTTTGGGATTAGTACGGTCGTTTTTGTGTTTATCATGTCTTTTTTCAATGAAAAGCGCGCCAATAATTCAGGAACAGAGCCTTCTGAGATGCGGATTACGGATGCCGATCGACTATATTTCCGAAATGTACGTGCAAGTTCTTATGATTTGGAAAGTAGAGGCGATGCCAAGATGAATATTTACCGACATGGCAAGAGGGAAAAGTCGGAAAAAAAGCCACTCCTTAACTTTGCTATTATGTTGAATCGTGTGGTGGATGAAGCATACATTTTTGTAGAACCATTTCCAGAAGACCTGCCACTAGAACTGAGTTGGACTCATCCAGATGGAAGGTCCGGGGACATGACTTTTACCGGAGGTAATAAATTTGACCACTTCAATTTTGCCTTGGATTTTTTCCAAATTTTTGAGGAAGGGGTGACACTGCAAATGAAGGTTGAGGAAGAGTGGCTCCCAATTTTGGAAGAAGAAAAGCAGCGAGATATTCTAAAAACCGTTTTTTCAGACTATTTTAGGCTTATCAATAAACCCAATTAACTTGATGGACCTGTTAAAACAGGAGAATCTCTGGAAATTCCTGTGCCAGAAAAACAATCTCCGCCTAGACATCTACAATGTGGATGGCTCTATCCACTATGTGGTCATTCGGCCACGATTAATATTGGACTATACATTTCCCATGAAAAATCCCTCCGTTGGGTATTTAGCTGTTTACGATAAGGGCTTTGATAAAGAGCAAATTCGAAAAAATTACATCTCAGAAAAAAAGACCTTTGGTTTCAAAAGCAGTGGCTTAAATCTACAAAACGGCCCGCAAAAACTGCCTTCCAACTTATCCACGCTTAGCAAAAAATATTCTCTCAAACTCATGGAAGACCTCGATGGCAAAAACAGAATTGAGCTCTACCCCTTTCAATCCACCAATATTTTCGAACTCATCGACACCATCAACCAGCTATCCCAGCACATCAAACAAGTCAACTTCTTCACTCCCCTTCCTCAAAAAACATCAAAAGGGGCTTGATTTTATCTTCTGAAATCATCGTATTTATTTGAGCCTACTTTCCTACAAGAATATCTAACCCTATAAAAACCAAAAATATTTAGCAAATTAATCTTATTTACGATAGTAGTAGTGCTTTACAAGATCTTGGATAAGCCATAAAAAAAGCTCAGGTTCATCTGAGCTTTTTTTAATTGATATCTTTCAGAATTTTTAGTTTTGCACATTAATAAGAGATTCTCTTCTTCTCATCTTGCCAGCTGGCAATCCGTACATCATTTTGAATCTTCTACAGAAGTACGCGGTGTCTTTGTATCCTACTTCCTTCCCGATATCCCGGATACTTTTTTTGGAAGTACGAAGCAATTCTACAGCCGCTTCCATACGCTGATATTCGATGTAATCCTGAGGATTGATGCCAGTCAACATTTTGAAATACTGGCCAACATAATCTTCGGAAACATTGGCAACTTTTGCCAATACCTTATTGGATAGATCACCACCAATGTTTTTCTTGATATAATTAAAGAGATCAATCAGGCGTGGATCTTTGAAATACGTACTATTGGTGGACAATTCCTCCATGAACAATCTGTTCTTAAGAATGTGTCGGACGATTTCAATCACCAATAATTCTGAGTGGATTTTCAATACCCGCTCTTTTCCTGGGGTACTTTGTTCGGACTCTTTGACGATGTCCTCTACAATAGTTGCCAAGCGATCATTGAAACGGATCACAAATGGAGGAATACCTAAGGAATTGAAGAAATTGACTACATCAAATACCTTAGCTTCAAAGTTTACTACAGAAATACAATCCTCATCCAAAGATTTGATTTCACGGAAACTTACTGTTTGAAGAAACTTTCTTTTTTGGTCTAGGAACCCCTCGTTATCTACTTCTGATTTTTTGTGACCAGAACCAAAAGTCACTTGGGTTGCCCTTCCTGCGGGAATGAACAAAATCTCCCCTTCATTGACAAGCTCTTGTTCCTCCGAAAACTTGATAGACCCTTGATGAAGTAATATGATAGAGTTCTCTGTTTCTATATAGTCGGAAACGGAGACAGCTTTTTCAATCTTGTAATTGGTCCCCTTCAAAAAACGGACTCCTACCGATTCGATGACTTTATTGTAATATTCCATGATGTATAGCGTAGCGGTTTCGAATGTAAAACTAAAATATTTTTCTAAATTTAAATCGAAAAAGTAAATAATAATTCAAAATAGCACAAAAAAAGGCATAAAAGTTAAATTTTATGCCTTCCATACTGCAATTAAAGTACTATTTCAAAATACCTCGGGATATTACTATTTTCTGAATCTCACTCGTACCCTCGTAAATTTGGGTGATCTTAGCATCTCTCATCAAGCGCTCCACATGGTATTCTTTTACGTATCCATAACCACCATGCACCTGCACGGCTTCTACGGTCACATTCATGGCAACTTCAGATGCGTATAATTTTGCCATAGCACTGGCATGCGCATAGTCTTGACCATTGTCCTTTAACCAAGCTGACTTCAACACAAGCAGCCTTGCAGCTTCAATTTGAGTAGCCATATCAGCTAGTTTGAATTGTATGGCTTGGTGTTGACTAATCGTCTTGCCAAATGCTTTCCGCTCTTTAGAATAAGCCAATGCCAACTCATAAGCACCGGAAGCAATCCCTAAAGCCTGAGCGGCAATACCGATTCTACCACCATTCAAGGTTTCCATGGCAAAGGTAAATCCAAAGCCTTCCGCACCAATTCTATTTTCTACAGGTACTTTGACATCTGTAAACATCAAGGAATGGGTGTCTGATCCTCTGATACCTAGTTTGTCCTCTTTTTTCCCAACTACAAAACCATCCCAGCCTTTTTCTACAATGAATGCGGAGATGCCTTTATGGCCTTTTTCAACATCGGTTTGGGCAATCACCAAATAAACTGATGCAGTGTTCCCATTGGTAATCCAATTTTTGGTACCATTCAGGATGTAATGATCTCCTTTGAGTTCGGCAATCGTCTTTTGGGAAGTAGCATCCGAACCAGCTTCTGGCTCCGACAAACAAAAAGCACCGATAATTTCTCCGGCGGCCAAGGGCTTCAAATACTTTTCTTTCTGCGCCTCTGTACCGTATTTTTCAAGTCCCCAACAAACCAAGGAATTGTTTACTGACATGGAAACAGAAGCAGAAGCATCGATTTTGGAAATTTCTTCCATAGCCAACACATACGAAATGGTATCCATACCACCTCCATTATATTTGGGATCCACCATCATGCCCATAAAGCCCAATTCTCCCATTTTCTTGATCTGCTCATAGGGAAATCTAGCTTCTGTATCTCTTTCAATAACCTCTGGCAACAACTCTGTTTGGGCAAAATCTCTCGCCGCGTCCCGCACCGCTAGGTGCTCCTCTGTGTATTCGAAATGCATATAAACGATTGAGTATTTGGGTTTAACTTATTCGGACTCGAATTTAACACCAAAAAAAATAAGGGACAATGAAATGCCCCTTATTTGTAAACTCAAATTGAGATTTTCAGTTTCTATTAGTCTCTATTTCCGAAGAATACCATGATGTAGTAGGCCAAGGTAACCAAAGATGCCAAAGCCGCTACAACGTACGTCATGGCCGCCCACTTCAATGCATCTTTTGACATAGCATATTCATCCGCAGTGACCACATTCCTTTGCTTCACCCAAGCCAGCGCTCTGGCACTTGCATCAAATTCTACAGGCAGTGTCACCAAGGTAAATAAGGTCATCACACTGTAGGAACCTACCACAATATATCCAATAAACTCATAAGGTAATCCCAATGCAAAACCACCAAATAAAGAAGCAATCAATACTATATTCAATATTTTGGCACTGGCATTTTGCACAGGCACCATAGCGGAACGGAAGTTTAACCACGTGTAGGAACGAGCGTGCTGAATGGCGTGACCACATTCGTGTGCGGAAACGGCAGCTGCTGCAGCATTTCTTCCGTAATACACGTCTGGACTTAAATTCACGGTCTTGTTCATAGGGTTGTAATGGTCAGTTAATTGACCTTCTACACTCACCACTTGTACATCATAAATGCCACTGTCTGCCAACATCAATTCAGCAATTTCTTTTCCTGAAAGATTGGCTTTCAAAGATGTCTGCGAGTACTTTTTGAATTTACTCTTCAATCTGTTGCTGACGATAAACCCTAAAGCAGCAAAGAAGATGAAAATTAAAATAATCATAGTTTTAAATTTGTTAGCTAGTTTTTTTACGAAGTTAAGAAGTTTTAGATGCTTTCTGAGCAGTAATTTTTATGAAATATCCCAAACTGAATAATCCCAAGACAATTACCAATAACATCTGCACACCATGGATAATGGCTGCAAATATTTTACCGTCAGCTTCTTCCAGCCCAAATGCAAACAAAATGTAGGCCACAAGGGCATGAAAGGTCCCAATTCCACCTTGCACAGGCGCAACCATGCCAATACTTCCCATCACCATTACCAATAAAACTGAACTTAATGACAGACTGGCAGTAGCAGGGATGGCCCATGCCACTGTAAGCATGGTTAAATAGTAACTGACCCAGATGAGTGTAGAACTTCCCCAAAATCCCCATTGATTTTTCACAACCCTTAGACTAATGATTCCACGAACCATATCCCGCAAGAAATGTCGAATTTTTTTAAATATAGAGTGATGTTGGTACTTTTTGAAGACCAAAAACAGAAACAATACTGCAATACCCAATCCTCCAATCACCAATGGGAGTGCTCCAGAAATTTTTCCCAACAAAGCATCCAAAGAAACCAATTCACTTAAAAGACTCAAAAAAAGTTGACGCTCGATAATAAATGCTAGCAGAATAGTGCCGAGCATAAATAACAAATCGATCGTTCGCTCCAAAACAACTGTTCCAATCAGTCCGCCCAGTTGTTTATCCTCTGTTTTGACCAAGACACCACAGCGCGCAATTTCTCCAGCTCGGGGAACAGCTAGATTCGCTAAATAGCCTATCATCAAAGCAACGAAAGCTCTCATGGTTTTAGTCCGCACCTGAGCATCTGCATCAATGAGCAAAGTCCATCTCCAAGCGCGTAACCAAAATCCAAGTACTGAAATAATCAGTGAAATAGCCAACCAAAAGAAGGATGACTCTAAAAACATAGCAATCAGGCTAGACCAAGAGATATCTTTGTATAAAAACCAAAATATCCATCCTGCCAAAGCAAGCGATAATGCTACCTGAAAAAACTGCTTTCCTGTTAGCTTCAAATTAAATCAATTTATTGTGGTCATCGGGGAAGATGACTTTTGGCTGATATTTTTTTGCATCCTCAAAATCCATATAGCAATAAGAAATGATAATCACAACATCTCCAACTTGGGCTTTTCTTGCGGCAGGACCATTTAAGCAAACCATTCCAGAACCTCTCTCTCCTTTGATAAGGTAGGTCTCCAGTCGCTCACCATTATTAATATTGACAATCTGAACTTTCTCATTTTCGATCATATTGGCAGCGTCCATCAAGTCTTCATCGACGGTAATGCTTCCTACATAATGCAATTCTGCTTGGGTAATTTTAACTCGGTGAATTTTCGATTTTAAAATCTGGATTTGCATAACTTTAATTTTGCCGCAATATTACAAATTAACTGGTAGGTTATCTATCAATCGCACCTCACCTATGAAACAAGCAATAACCAAGGATAATGTTTTGGTGGCATCATAGGAGGATTGGGATTCGAGTGTGTAAGTATCTACCAATTCCAAATATTCCATTCTTGCCGACGGTTCTTGTTGGATATGGGTAAGGGCTTCTTGACGGGTGTGTAACCAATCACTTCCTGCAATTAGTTCATTCCTGCAAAAATTTAATACACGGTATAGCAATCTTGCAGCAATTCTTTCATTAGGAGTTAACCGGAGATTGCGGGAGGACATAGCCAACCCATCAGCTTCACGCATGGTCGGCACCACCTCAATCCTGACATCAATCGAAAGATCCTGAACGAGCGTTTTGATGATCGCCACTTGCTGTAGATCCTTCTGCCCAAAGAAAGCAACCTGAGGCTTAACAAAATTTAACAACTTGGAAACCACGATTCCTACTCCACTAAAATGTCCCGGTCTGAAAGCGCCTTCCAAGACTTGTTCTATCGGACCAAAATTTATAGTTAAAACAGGCTCTTGAGGATATAATTCCTCTTTTGAAGGAATAAAAACAATATCCACTCCCTCCTTTTGAAGTAAGTCCAAATCCTTTTCTATGGTTTTTGGGTAAGTAGAAAAATCTACCAAACTGTTGAATTGAAGGGGATTTATAAAGATGGAAACTACTGTTATATCAGAAACTGATTTGGATGCTTTCACGAGTGATAGGTGCCCTTCATGCAATGCCCCCATAGTGGGTACAAATCCTATAGTCTGATTATCAATTCGGTAGGAATTAAGCGAGGTTTCTAATTCCTGAATAGTTTTTGCAATTTTCAACGATTGTGTTTTTCAAATGTAAAATAGAGGCAAAACTAGTTTATTCCTCAGAATAACAATGGTTTTGCCAGTTTTTTTTTGTACCTTTGTACATTATTATTTACTACACAAATAAAAAGGTATGTCAAAACTTCGTATCCTCTACGTAGCAAGTGAAATCAACCCATTCTTACAAACATCAGAAGTAGCAAATTTCGTCAGAGCTTTACCGCAGGCAATGCAGGAAAAAGGTATGGAAATTCGTATTCTTGTGCCTAGGTTTGGGTTAATTAATGAAAGAAAAAATAGATTGCATGAGGTTGTTAGACTTTCTGGAATTAACATTGCAGTGGGAGAAGAGGAGAAGCCTTTGATTATCAAGGTTGCATCAATCCCAAATGCGAAACTTCAGGTTTATTTCATAGACAACGAAGACTATTTTCAACGAAAGAGCGTTTTCCATGATAAACAGGAAAAATTCTACGAAGATAACGATGAACGAGCGATCTTCTTTTGTAAAGGAGTGATTGAGACAGTAAAAAAATTGGGATGGGCTCCTGACATTGTTCATTGCAATGACTGGATGACAAGCTTGGTACCCATGTACTTGAAGACAACCTACAAAAACGAGCCATTATTTAAAGAAACAAAATCAGTATTCGCTATTTATAATAACGGATTTACCCATAAATTTGGAGATGATTTATTCGATAAGGTGAAGATGGTCGATATTGACGACAACATTTTGGCCCCGTTAAAATCCAAAGATTTCGAAGGTTTCCTCAAAATCGGTATGGAATATGCCGATGTTGTTATCAAAGCAGAGGATATTTCCGAAAATTTAAACCAACTTATTGAAGAGCACTCAAAAAATAAACAGTGTGAAATTAACAGCGAAGAAGAAGAACTTTTTGAAAGTTACTACAATATTTACACGGAACTTGCCAACTAAGCTAGTTTCAGTATTACTATTATTTTCAATCATTGCTATCTCATGTTCAGACCCATCCAGTATTGGTTTGGACTTAGATCCTAACAATAATCAGATAGGGGTAAGTTATATAGAGATACCCCTATCTGCTAAAGTTGTAAAATTCGACTCAACTTCAACAACCAATAACAACCATCTTGTTTTTGGACATGATTCAGGGGATTTCTTTGGAGAAAGTGAAGCTATTGCCTATTCTAGACTCTTCTTTAATCGAGATATCAATTTTCCGAGTGCCAATGCTACTTTGGATTCTGTCCGATTTAATTTTAATGTAAGATTTGTATTAGCTGATAATCTATCGACTCCTAGGACCATTCGCGTTCACCAATTGAAAGAGCAGATTAGAGATCGAATTTACTACACTACAGATGGATTGGACTTTGAGGAAGAACCTATTTTTTCCGCAGCTTTCAATTTCGGAAATAGACAAGATACACTAGTCAGTGCAAAAGTGGATAATGAGTTTGTTAGAAACCTATTTGAAGAGATCAAATCAGGTCAAAACTTCACGGATATCTTTACATTTAGAGAGTTTCTTCCAGGATTTGCCTTTACTGGAGATAAAAATGAGCAAACAGCTTTCACAATACGACCAGGAAGCAACACGGGTATGGTATTCTTTTATAGAAATGAGGGAGATACTGTCTCAAGAACATATCCAATAGCCACAGGACTCAACTTTAATGTAGCGAGACACTTTTCTCAATACAAGGCCAACACTACAGGAGCAGCAGTTGAAAATGTAACACAGGCACACGTGGCATACGATGTTGGTGACAAAGTGGGCATGAAAGGCCTATCCAATATGCTTGTGAAACTGGAAACTGAGGCACTTTCACGCTTTTTGGATACTTTACAAAACGTAACCTTCAATCGTGTAATCCTTGAAATGGGGCCTTTACAAAAGAACAGAGCAACACATCGCCCTTTCGATGCAAGCATCATGTACTTCACCAATGAAACCAATAGGATCCTTAGAAGAACTGACGGCAGACAGTTGTTTGTACAACCTGATAACAGACCTCAATTTGATCCTGAAACTGGCGAACCTGCTTCTGATACTCCTGCTTTATTATTTCATGATAGGGAAAATAATATCATGTTACAATCCTTGACAGCACACGTGAATGCTATTTATAGAGGGAGGTTACAGAGAAGAGATTTACTCATATACCCAGGCCAAGCTGGATCAGATGATTTCACGTTTTCAATGAAGGAAAATGTTTGGGATAAAAATACCATTAAGTTAAAAATCTTCTATTCAAGAACGCGGGTACTTTAACCCGCGTTTTTTTATTTAAGCCTATTCAACTGGCACGGTTTTTTCGAGAAAGTGAAAAAACCGATTGAAAAATTAAACATTAATTTGAAAAAGCGTACTTTTGGAATTATAAATTTTTAACTATGTGCGGAATTGTAGCTTATGTTGGTCAGCAAGAAGCGCTGCCAATAATTATCAAAGGATTAAAAAGACTAGAATACAGAGGGTATGACAGTGCCGGTGTTGCATTGTTGACCAAAGATGGATTAGGAGTCTATAAGAAAAAGGGGAAAGTTTCTGAATTGGAAAACCATTTATCAGAATTTTCTGATTTACATTCTAAGATTGGTATCGGTCACACACGTTGGGCTACCCATGGAGAACCAAATGATGTAAATGCCCACCCTCACTACTCTGCTAGTGAAAAGTTTGCCATGATTCATAATGGCATTATCGAAAACTACGACGTATTGAAAAAAGACCTCCTAAACAAAGGGTATGTTTTCCATTCGGAAACTGACTCTGAGGTGTTTATTAAATTCATCGAAGATATCTATGTCAATAACTATTGCAGTCTAGAAGAGGCTGTTCGCTTAGCTTTGCACAAAGTGGTAGGTGCTTATGCGATTGTAATTGTTAACAAAGAAGAACCAGACACCTTAATTGCTGCTAGAAAAGGTTCTCCGCTAGTAATCGGCGTAGGACAGGATGAGTATTTCCTAGCTTCCGATGCTACGCCTATCATTGAATACACCAATCAGGTGGTTTACTTAGATGACTATGAGATTGCAGTGATTCGTGACAATCAGTTACAAATCAAAACGATCGAAAATGTAGAGACCAATCCGTATATCAATCAGCTGGAGCTTGAATTGGAAGCCATTGAGAAAGGTGGTTACGATCACTTTATGTTGAAAGAAATCAACGAGCAGCCAAGATCTATCGCAGATTGTATGCGTGGTCGATTAGATGCCAAAAATGGTCGTTTGGTTTTGGGTGGTTTGAGAGACTACATGAACAAATTCCAAAATGCCAAGCGTATCATCATCACTGCATGTGGTACTTCCTGGCATGCCGGTCTTGTAGCAGAATACTTATTTGAGGAATTTGCAAGAATTCCTGTAGAAGTAGAATACGCTTCTGAGTTTCGCTATAGAAACCCAGTAGTTGGTCCTGAAGATTTCATTATCGCCATTTCTCAATCCGGGGAAACCGCAGATACTTTGGCAGCTATCGAATTGGCCAAATCCAAAGGTGCAACTATTTTCGGTGTTTGCAACGTGGTGGGTTCATCTATTGCAAGAGCAACCCATGCAGGTTCTTATACTCACGCAGGTCCAGAAATCGGAGTGGCATCAACCAAAGCCTTTACGGCACAGATTTCTGTATTGACCATGATGGCTCTGAAATTGGGTTATCAGCGGGGCACACTTTCTGAAAGTCGCTACATGCAATTATTAAGCGAGTTGGAAACTATCCCTTCAAAAGTAGAACGTGCGCTTAAACTCAACGATAAGATTCAAGTAATTGCTGAAAAGTATAAGGATGCCAGAAACTTTCTATATCTAGGTCGGGGATATAATTTCCCTGTTGCGTTAGAAGGAGCATTAAAGTTGAAAGAAATTTCCTATATCCATGCAGAAGGCTATCCTGCTGCAGAAATGAAGCACGGGCCAATTGCTTTGATCGATGAAGAAATGCCGGTTGTATTTATTGCTACCAAAGACTCTTCGTACGAAAAAGTAGTCAGCAATATTCAAGAAGTAAAAGCAAGAAAAGGAAAAATCATTGCAGTAGTTACCGAAGGAGATGATACAGTAAAGCACATGGCGGACTATATCATTGAAATCCCAGATACAGAAGAGGCATTTGTGCCGTTGATTTCCGTGATTCCTTTGCAGCAGCTCTCTTATCATATTGCCGTTATGAGAGGCTGTAACGTAGATCAACCAAGAAACTTGGCAAAATCGGTAACGGTGGAATAAGTATTAAATTCAGTCAGTAAAATTGGTGCATCTTTTCAACGATTGCCGACTCTACTGTCTGATTTTATGATAACTGAAGAAAGTTTACAAGTCCTGGATCCGTTCAGGACTTTTTTATTACCCGACTTATGATCAACTACACAAAAAGAGGAAATGGCCCAGCGCTTATATTGATTCATGGATTTTGTGAATCCTTGGAAATGTGGGCTCATTGGATGCCAACTTTAGCTCAAACACACTGTGTTTACGCTATTGACCTCCCCGGTTTTGGGAAAAGTCCTCTGATCGAATCAACCATCAGTATGGAATCTACAGCAGTAATCCTTCAGGAATGGCTTGATCAAGAAGGCATTTCCGATCCAACCATCATTGGTCATTCCCTAGGGGGTTACGTGACGCTTGCCATGGCAGAACTTATGGGTATTGGCATCAAAGGGATAGGATTATTCCATTCCACTGCATTTGCGGATACTGAGGAGAAGAAGCATACGCGCAACAAAACCCACCAATTCATTAGGAAGTTTGGGGTAGAGAAATTCATTGACTCTTTTGTACCTTCCCTTTTTTCAGAGGAAAACAGACTCAAGAACTTTCAAGAAATCGAACTCTTGATACAAGCAGGCAGGAAAAGCAGCAAGGAAGGTGTCCTAGCATACATTTTGGCAATGCGAGATCGAAAAGACCGGATGGATATTTGGCAGAACTTCCCAAATCCAAAACTCGTGATAGCAGGATATTACGACTTAGCCGTCAATATCGAACAAAGCCGCCTGCATAAGCCATATACCCAATTTTACCACGAATTACCCCATGCAGGCCACATGGGAATGTTTGAAGCAAGCGAAACTACTTTAAAACTTCTACAAAACTTCCTAAAACAATTATGACATCAAAAAAGCCTTACAGTCAATAGCTGAAAGCTTTCATTTTTACCACAGGATGGGGATAGTTACCCCCTAAACTTACCTGATATTTGCGCAGGTCCGAAGCATGCAAGGTGTACGGCTGATGTATATCAAAACCAGGAATTTGAGCTAATTCCGGAATCCAATGCCTGATATAATCTCCTTTTTTGTCGTAGTTCTGAGCTTGCTTAAGGATATTAAAATATCTGTTTTCCCGAGGATCATTACCTACTCCAGCAACATACATCCAGTTACCCCAATTGCTGCAGACATCATAATCGATCAACATAGACTCAAAATAAGAAGCTCCCCAACGCCAATCAATCCCCAAATCATTTACCAAAAATGAGGCGACATTTTGCCTACCCCTGTTGGACATAAAACCCGTCTGATTCAGCTCTCGCATATTTGCATCAACAAAAGGGATTCCGGTTTGCCCCTCAGCCCAGCGCCAAAACATGGATTCATTTCTACTCCATTGCTCCTCCACAATACGAATGCCTTTCAGTTGAAAGACCTTGTTTCCATGTTTTTTACATATAAACCGGAAATAATCCCTCCATATCAATTCAAAAACCAACCAATAGGTGGATTGATTTTTTTTACGTTCTTTTTCATAGCGTAAAACCTCCCAATAAATGTATTTGGGAGAAATACAGCCTAAAGCTAACCAAGGAGAAAATTTACTGCTGTAATCTGCTCCCAACAATCCATTTCGGGTCTCTTTATAAACTTTCAACAGATCTTGTTCCCAAAAGTAGGTTTGAAGTCGCCCAAGAGCCGCCGATTCACCACCTTCAAATCTCAACACACCGCTCGACGGTATCTCAGGCTCATTCAAACCTAGAACTTTTAAGGAAACTTCGTTGGACTCTGCATCCGAAAATGCAGGAGTATTTATTGAATCAGGTGTTGGAAACACCTTTTGAATTCGAACAAATTTTTCGCATTCCTTTCGGAACTGTGTGAATACCTCAGGAGTTTGGGTGACAGGAAACGGAAGATCCTGTAAGTGGAAGAGTGTACTTTGCCAAAATACCTCGGTTTTAATCCCTTTGGCCCATGCGTTTTGTTCCAATGCTTCTTCTACTTTTTTCTCTTCATCTGTCACTTCCTCCGAAAAGAAGATGGCACTAGCTTGGTATTTTTCCGCAATTGATACCAGTAACTCTTCTGGCTTTCCCTTTAGTACTAACAAATTCGCGCCTTTTTCTTGCAAGGTTCGTTTTAAATTCTCTACTGACTCTATCAGAAATTTGGCTCTAAGAGCTCCGGTTTTTGGTAGGCCCAGTATCATTTCATCAAATTGCCTTTCATCATAGCAGTACACAGGTATGACCTCCTCATACTTTTTTACTGCGGAAAATAAGGATGCATTATCATGCACCCTTAAATCATTTCTAAACCAAACTACAACTCTATTTTTGTTCATTTAGTGTTCTAACAGCTTATTTAATCAAAGTGTTTAAGGGTTTTTCGAAATATTATGTACCTTCATAGATTCATGAAATAAGTACACCAAATTCATAAATCAACTACAATCACTCTATGAGAATCCTTACGCTAATTTTCTTCATTTTTGCTTCAACAGTTTGGGCTCAGGATAAACCTGCCAATGAAAAATTTCTTGATCAACTACGTAAACATTGTGGTAAATCATTTGAAGGAGAACTAGTTACACCGGTAGGTCCTAATGATCAGTTTGCTGGCAAACGATTGGTTATGCATGTAGTGGACTGTGGAGAGGACTTTGTGCATATTCCCTTTTTTGTAGGAGATGATAAATCAAGAACATGGGTAATCACCAAAGAAGGGGATCGATTGAAATTAAAGCATGATCATCGCCATGAAGATGGTAGCGAAGATGAGGTAACACAATATGGAGGACTTACTTCTAATACTGGCATGGAGAACATTCAATTTTTCCCAGCAGATCAAGAAACTACAGATTTGATTCCTTACGCAGCGAATAATGTGTGGTGGATTACGGTTGATGACAACTCTTTTACATACAATCTTCGTAGAATAGGATCAGAAAGATATTTTTCTGTAAAATTTGATCTGACAAAAGAGGTAGAAAGCCCTGGGCCGGCTTGGGGTTGGGAATAATTCTCCCAAAACTGATTTAGCCCGAAGAACATATGAAAAAAATCAAGCATCCATCGTTTTTTCTAGTGGTATTGGCGTTAATTACTGCTTGCCAAACCCAAGATTCACCACCACTCAGTACACTTGTACAAGATTGGCTTAGTAAAGAGGGAAAAGAAGAATTTCTAGGTAGCCCTTTTTTTGCAGCTGGTGACAGAGTGTATCTTGTAGGTCATCAAGACGGTAGCTTTCCTGATTTGGGCTGGCATGTGGAAGGAGAAATGGGAGGTATTTGGAATCATCCCATCAAATTAATGGATGGATTCAGTGCTGCCATCAATTTGGACAATACCCTTTTTTGCTTAAACCAAGCAGATAGATTTGTCAATTACCCGATAGGTAACAAGCACCTATTTGAATCTACCGTACCGGGATTGAAAATCGAGCGTTTTCAATTTGTGCCAGAGGGAAAAGAAGGGGTAGTTATCGAATTTACATTTCAAAATACCGGAACGAGCACTCAAAATTTTGAATTTACCTGGGTAGGGCATACGGATTTACAGCCTGTTTGGCTAGGTGAGCGTACAGGTATGATTGACCATCCCGACGAAATTAGCTATGATGCTGATCGCGAAGCCTGGCTGGGAAAAGACCAAGGAAACGAGTGGTATGTACTTTTTGGGGCTAATAAATCTCCTAATTCCTATCAAGGAGGAACAGAAGACCCATGCGATTATCAACCTCGAGGGATGGGTACAAAGGGAAGACTCAATTATTCACTGAAGCTAAAAAGAGGGGCACGTGAAACCATTCGTTTTGTTGTGGCAGGATCTTACACTTCCCAAACTGCAACCGAGAATTCTTTTGATGATTTGATGCAGCATGCTGAAAATTACCTCAAAGAAAAGCGTCAACATTATCAGGATATCGCAGAGCTTGCAAAAATCAGCATTCCGAATAGGGATATCCAAGAAGCATTCACTTGGGTAAAATTCAATACTGAGTGGTTGGTAAGGGATGTACCAGAGATTGGAAGAGGCTTGGGAGCAGGCATGCCTGACTATCCTTGGTGGTTTGGTGTGGATAATGAGTACACGTTAAAAGGAGCTATCGCAACTGGTAGAAAGGATTTGGTGTATGCTACCATCGATCTGATCCACAATCTATCGGAAGCCAATGGTAATGGACGGATTATTCATGAAGTGAGTACCAATGGAGCTGTATTCAACCCAGGAAATATTAACGAAACACCTCAATTTGCATCGCTCATCTGGTGGGTGTATCGTTGGACGGGTGATGGGGAGTTTTTGGAGAAATACTATCCTACCATTCAGAAAGGCCTGACTTGGCTTATGGAAGCAAATGACTTGGATGGAAACCTTTTCCCTGATGGCTATGGTATGATGGAAATCCATGGCCTTGAATCAGAAATGATCGATGTGGCAGTATACACACAGCAAGCATTTGCAGATGCCTACGAAATGGCCAAAGAACTTGGAAAAGAAGAAGACGCTTACTATTACCAAACAATTGCCGAAAAGCTCCAAGTCAAAATCAACGAAGAATTTTGGGTTCCAGAGTTTAATAGTTTTGCTGATTTTATCGGCACAACTAGTGAAGCGCTTCATTTGATAGATGCAGCCATCATACGGGCAGACACCTTAAACAAACCTTGGGCAGTGGAAGAACTAGAGGAAACTAAGCGCAGAATTTCCAAGTATCCAAAAGACAAAAAGCAGGGCTTTGTTGTGTTTCACAATTGGGTGGTCAATACACCCATGGAAATGGGGATAGCAGATCCAGATAAAGCGATTATTGCACTAGACAAAGGTGCAAGATTTGTTAATCCATTTGGCGTATTTGTGACAGGGATTGATCGGGATGATGCTGCTGATTATGAGGATGGTTCATTTATAGGTAGTAAAGTGTTCTCATACACAGGTGCTGTCATGACGCTCCCTACGGGTGTATCCATTATTGCAGAAAATAATTACAATCGCCCCGACCGGGCTTTGGAATACATGCAGCGGATGACACGCTCTTTCAGCTTTGCTTTGCCAGGCTCGATTTATGAAGTATCACCTGATTACGGGATGATGAGTCAGGCTTGGAATCTTTACAGTTATGGAGTACCGATTGTTACTCAATTTTTTGGTATAGAGCCAGAGGCACACCGTAAGAAAGTAAATTTGAGCCCAAAACTTCCGAGGGATTGGAATGATATCAGCATAGAACATATTCTCGTGGGCACCAACGAATTGTCTGTGGCCTATCAACAAACTGCTAATACATTTGAAGCCCTGATACAACAAAAAGAAAAAGATTGGGACTTGGTATTTCATATTCCTCCAGGAGAGTGGCAATCAGTAGAAGTAAATGGAACCAACTTGACCCTTGAAAAAAGTATCCAAGCTAAGGGAAATGAAATCCTTATTCGGTTACGAAAATGATAAAATTTTGCAAATTCCTGTGTTTTATAAAAAAAGTACAGGAATTTTCTAAATATCAGCATAGATTTGCTTTCGAAAAAGAACTTTCGAGTCCCAACAATGAAAGCACCGGAGCAATCAGCACCTATACCTTTGTCCTTTGCAGACAAACTTATTGAAGTTTTAGGAATTGTAGCCTTGGTATGGTTATGGTTAGAGACCGCCTATTTTCAACAGCTTGGTCAAGAACAAGTACCTGCTAATTATAATTTTTTTGAAACACCTAGTGACTATTGGGCGAGTAAAATGACTTTTGCCGTACCTTTAGTTGCAACTTTTTTTTATATTGGGATAAGTTGGTTTAATTTTTATAATCGGGATATCGATCACTTAGTAGATGCATCTACAGATAAAAAAAGAGCCCTTATTGCCATTAATCGCAGACTGTGGCGTTGGGTAAAATTAAACTTAATCATCATATTTTTGATGATTGAGTATTTCTCTTTTCATACCGGGTCCAATTATGGAACAGGTGTACCTACATGGATGATTTTGTTTTTCCCACTGATTTTATTCAGTCCCCTCGTATACTTCTTCATCGAGTATTCCAAAAGTCAACTTAAATAAGGCTACTTAAATATTAAACCAGTAATTGAGTTTCATCACTAGGGCTCGCTGCTTCACTGCGAAATTGCTTGGGAAGTAATTATCTGTGTACACCAAGAAGAAATCAGATACAGGCGCATATCGCCATTGCAATCGGGTATTGATGTTGAGATTATCAATTTGATTGTTGTACTGCACAAAGGTGGTCCAAAATAAGTCTTTAGTAAACGTCAAATCAATCCTAGGGCCAATAAGAAATAGGTCGGCACTGTTTTGAGGCTCAGGTAAACGGATATTATTGTAGCTAAAGTTCATGGAAATATTAGCCAAATAACCCATCCTCCAGTTCATCGTGCCTGCCAATGTTTTGATATTACCCGTAAAATACTCCCCAATTTCTGCCCTCCCCACTACAGAAAAGACATTTCTTGGATTACTGAAATACCTCAAACCTATAAAATTATTTCGATATGCTGTTCCTGAAGCTAAGGGCTCGCCTCCCGTACGGGTAGGGTCAAAGGGAGCGAACAAATACGTAAATCGATTATTGGCGGATAGTGTCAACACAGATAAAGACTGAAATTGAACTCTATATTGCAAAGAATGAAACTCATCCGTTATACCTAAGGTCTCATTCCATAATACTTCGGATTCAAAACCAGGTCCATGACGGTTAATCCAATTGGATTTAGGAAAAAATTGATACCCCGCAGTAGCATAGCCGCGCTTGTAATCCCTTCTAGGGGTAAAGCCAACCTCAGGATTGAAATTCTCCGCAATATCCGAGTACCCAAGCCCCAAAGTCCAATTCAAATCATTGTAGGTAACCTGACCGTGGGCCGCATAACTTTTTTCAATTTTTTCAGCACCAAAGGTCTTATGATAGAAAAATTTACCGTTCCAACGATTATCCTTCGATGCCAAATTGTAATCTAGTCCAGCAAGCCTATTTTTTTGACTGGGATCGAACAGGGTATTTTCCTGACCAAGGTCGATTGTTTCCCTATTGATAAAAATTGCACCGATATTTGAGCGAGAGAAGACTTTTTTCTGAACTGCTGCTACGGTAAAGTTTTTCCCTGCAATTCCACGCTCCTCATCAGAGGCAGTTTGCATATTCATGGCACCTATTCTCCAATTATCATTTAACTTTCCACTCAGGCGAGCGCCAAAGAGGATCTGATTCTGTACATTTTGCCCCGTACGCTCATCTCTATCCACACCAATTCTCCGAGAGAAAAAAGGACGCACATTTTGGGTACCGAAGTCTGCGAATAAATCCGCATTTTCCAAAAAGAACTGCCTTCTCTCGGGAAAGAAGATTTCAAAGCGATCCAAATTAGTCACCTGTTCATCAACTTCGACTTGAGAAAAATCAGGATTGACGGTCAAATCTAGGTTCAATGCCGGTCCTACAGCTACTTTGGCATCCGCACCCACCGCGGGCTTAAGCGGATTGCCGGTGCCTTCCAGAAAATTACGGTCAGTACCAGCTGCCACATAAGGGATGAATGAGAGATTTGCTCCCTCTTTTTTCAATGGTTCTATGAAAATCAGCTTCCTAGAAAATGCCAAGGAGATGATGGAAAAATTACGAGGAATTGGGGTCCAAGTACTTCTTTCGGCATTTTCACTGTCAATCCTATAGAAATTTACATTCCAATTGATCGCTCCGTCATTATACCGCAAAGTAGAAAAAGGTATCGCGGCTTCAACTACCCAATAATCTTCATGAATTTTGGCGGCAGAATACCATTTATTATCCCAAGCTAGATTTAAATCTGAACCTTGAGCACCGCCATTGGCTATCAAAGATTCCCGCTGCACTCCATAAGGATTCACTCCAAATTGGAAAGCGTTTGTATTGTCATTGAAAGTATCAAAAACAAAACTTATTCCATCATTCTGCTCCCCTCTAAAATCCCTTCGAAGCGATGTACTGACATACTTATTTCGTGGACCTTTGTTGTACATGATAGCAGCTATGTACAAAAATTTATCATCATAAACTATTTTGACCTTCGACTGGGCAGAAGCAAGGGAAGTATCAGAGGGAAAAAATTGATAAAAATTGCTGGCCCAGTCTTGACTTGACCATACCTCTTCATCCAATTCTCCATCGATTTGAATAGGAACTGCAATCTTCTCTGCTATCAGAGGTGGTAGTGTCTGGGTGTATGCAATGGTAGCACCGAACCAAACACCTACTATTAGGAAAATAAGCAATCTCATACACTGGGTCTAACACTGCAAATTACTGGGAAATTTAACTAGCAGGAAAAAATTTATACCGAAGGCAAGAATATGTTTTAAATTTGAAACAATTGCAAATAAAAGCTTGAACAAACACTTGAGTTACTAGAAAAAATTTTATTTAGTTACCAGTTTACCAATTAAAGCAAATCATTAATCTTTGGTTCTAAACGATTGATAAGCTTATATATGGTTTCAAGCTTTAATGGCTTCACCTCAAAGTATTCTACTGAAGGATAACCCGCTGCCTTATCCATATCCAAAGGATCAATAGAACTCGTCAATACTACAACCTTGAAGGCTTTCTTGACTTCATCATCGAAATTTTGAAAAATATCTAAGAAACCCCAACCATCCAACCGAGGCATATTGAGGTCCAATAGTACCAATGAGGGACGTTTTGTTTCCTTAAACTCCTTCATTTGGGAAGGCTGCTGAATGAATTTCAATGCCTCATTGGCATCGGTAAATGGGATAATTTGACCCGGGAAACCAATCAGTTTCAAAAACTTTTCATTCATCAAATTGTAAACAAAATCATCATCTATAAGTATGATTTTTTGCCAAGCTTGATCCAATTTCATAGGTAAAAGTGTTTTCGATATCTAATGTAAGCATTATTTTGGTGAATTCAAGTAATGCCATCTATACAAATATATTACGATGCTAAGAAGATATTTTTATACATATCATCCAATTTGACAATCGGTATAATATTTATTCCAAACTTGGATAATTCTATTCCTTTCAATCCGTACTTGGAAACCATGATGCTTTTGAAACCTAGTTTTTCAGCCTCCGAAATCCTACTTTCAACTTTATGAACGGCCCTGATTTCCCCTCCCAAACCAACTTCACCCGCAAAACATAGGCTACTTGGAATAGCAGTATCTTCATAGGAAGAAATCAAAGAAGCACAGACAGCTAAATCCAAGGCTGGGTCATCCACCTTTAATCCTCCCGCGACATTCAAAAACACATCCTGTTGCCCTAGACGCATCCCCCCTCTTTTTTCCAACACCGCCAAAAGCATATTCAATCGCTTAGAATCAAAACCTGTACTACTTCGCTGAGGAGTTCCGTATGTCGCAGGACTTACCAAGGATTGTATCTCTATCAAGAGTGGCCTGTTGCCCTCCATCATAGCTCCAATAGAAACACCGTTGAGAATTTCCTCCCGTTGGGTAAGTAATATCTCAGAAGGATTAGCTACTTGTCTCAGTCCTTCTGCACGCATCTCATAGATTCCTAATTCATGGGTTGACCCGAAGCGGTTTTTGGAAGTGCGAAGAATCCTGTATGTTAAATGCCGATCTCCCTCAAATTGCAAAACTGTATCGACCATATGCTCCAGCACTTTAGGACCTGCAATTGTACCCTCCTTGGTAATATGACCAATTAAAAACACGGGAGTACCTGTCTCTTTGGCAAACTTCATCAATTCTGCTGTGCATTCTCGTACCTGTGAAACGGATCCTGCTGCAGACTCAACCAACTGACTATGCAAGGTCTGAATTGAGTCAATAATCAATAAATCTGGTTTCAAAAGATCTACCTGTGTAAATATTTGCTGAGTATTTGTTTCGGCTAACACATAGCAATTAGCTGATTTGAATGCCATACGATCAGCACGCATCTTTATTTGTTGCTCACTTTCCTCTCCTGACACATACAGCACCTTTAACTTCGAAAGCTCCAAGGCTATCTGCAAGAGCAAGGTGGACTTTCCGATCCCTGGCTCTCCTCCGATCAGAATGAGCGAACCTGGAACTATACCCCCTCCCAGAACACGGTTAAGTTCTGCATCTCTGGTAACTATCCGAGGCTGCTCTTCAAAATTTACCTCATGTAGCAACTTGGGGGCTTGGACTTTTCGCTCTTTGGAGGCTGTTGGTTTCCAACTTCCCAAGCCCGTTTCCTCCTTTTGAATCAATTCCTCCACATAAGTATTCCATTCCCCACAGGCAGGACATTTACCCAACCATTTGGCGGAATTGGCACCACAGTTTTGACAGAAATAACTGGTTTTTACTTTTGCCATATTGATTAGTGGGCTTCTAGCCAATCTTTACCAACGCCTGTTTCCACTACAACGGGTACAGCCAACTTCACTGCGTCTGCCATCAAGCGGGGGATCTCACGTTGAAGAATCTCCAACTCGTCTTTATGCGCGTCAAAAACCAATTCATCATGTACCTGCAAGATCATTTTCGATTTTAGTTTTTCCTTTTTCATCCACTGATGTACATGAATCATGGCCACCTTGATCATGTCGGCAGCGGAACCTTGAATAGGTGCATTGATCGCATTGCGCTCTGCAAAGCCACGCATGGTCATATTGCGGCTATTGATATCCCGCAGGTAGCGTCGGCGACCCAATAGGGTCTCCACAAACTCATCTTTTCTGGCCTTTTCTATGCAATCATCCATATATGATTTGACTGCCGGAAACTCCTTGAAATAAGCATCAATTATCTCTTTGGCTTCTCCTCGAGGGATACCCAAGCGCTGGGACAAACCAAACGCAGAAATACCGTAAATGATCCCAAAGTTAGCCGTCTTGGCTTTTCTTCGCATGTCAGAAGTCACCTCTTCTAAAGGCACCTGAAAAATCTTCGCTGCAGTAGCTGCGTGGATGTCCCTTCCATTTTTGAATGCCTCCAACATGGATTCATCTTTGGAAAACTCCGCCATGATGCGCAACTCTATCTGGGAATAATCCGCCGCCATCAAGACGTGATTTTCATCTCTGGGAACAAATGCTTTTCGGATTTCCCTACCCCGGTCGGTACGGATTGGGATATTCTGTAAGTTGGGGTTTGTCGAAGATAATCTTCCTGTCGCAGCAACAAACTGATTGTATGTGGTATGTACCCGACCTGTTTTTGGATTGATCAAGGCTGGCAAAGCATCTACATAGGTAGACTTCAACTTAACCATCTGACGGTACTCCAAAATCGCACGGGCAATTTCATGATCTGCCGCCAACTTACTCAACACCTCTTCACCAGTGGCGTATTGCCCTGTTTTAGTCTTTTTTGCCTTGGGGTCTAGATTTAATTTTTCAAACAAAACATCTCCCAACTGCTTGGGAGAAGCAAGATTGAAAGTTACTCCCGCCAATTCAAATACCCGCTTTTCGATTGCCTTGCTCTCTTCCTCTAAGGTCTCCGACAATTCTGCCAAACTTTCGGTATCAATTTTTACTCCCTCAAATTCCATTTCAGTCAATACCTGAATCAAAGGGCTTTCGACTTCAAGCAAAAGCTTTTCCAATCCGTTGGCACGGATAATGGGGTCCAATTTAGACTTGAGCTGCAAGGTAATATCAGCATCCTCGGAAGCATAAGCCACAACTTCATCCACCTCCACATCCCGCATATTTCCTTGATTTTTCCCCTTCTTGCCAATCAATGATTCGATAGATACAGGTCTGTAATTCAAGTATTGCTGAGCCAACCAATCCATGGAGTGTTTACCTTCAGGCTCGATTAGATAATGAGCCAACATGGTATCATACAACTTGCCTTTGACATCCAATCCATAATTTTTTAATACCAAAAGGTCATATTTTACATTTTGACCGATCTTGGTAATGCTTTCGTTTTCAAATACTCCCCGAAACTTTTCCAAAATAGCCTTGGCTTTAGCCTGATTCTCAGGAATAGGCACATAAAATGCTTCTCCCGCTACATAAGCAAAAGACAAACCAACCAACTCCGCTTCATTGGGATTGAGGGATGTTGTCTCTGTATCAAAACAAATTTCCTCTTGCAATTCTAAGTAGGCAATCAGCTCTGCAATAGCTTCATCGCCATCAATTCTATGATAATCGTGTGCTTTGGTAAGGATATTATCAAAGAAATCAGGAACAGTTATAGGGCTTTCATCTACTGCTGCTACCTCTTCCTCTTTTTCTTCCTCTGCGCCTCCAGTAAATAATCCCAGTTGCTCACTGACTTTCGCCTGTGGTTTTTTGATCTTCTCACCAAAAACACGCTGCGTAAGTGTCCTGAACTCTAACTCCGCAAACAAAGCCTTCAATTTTTCTTCATCCGGACCTTCGTAGCGCAGATCCACCTCATTGAACTCTACCGGCACCTCAATATTGATGGTGGCCAACTCTTTGGATAAAAGTCCTTGCTGCGCAAAGTTTTCTACATTTTCCTTTTGCTTACCTTTGAGTTTGTCAGTATTCTCCAACAGCTTTTCAATAGTTCCATACTCTTTTAAAAGCTTAACGGCTGTTTTTTCACCTATGCCAGGAATACCAGGAATATTGTCTACCGCATCACCCATCAAGCCCAAAATATCACGGACCTGATCCACATGCTCAATATCCCATTTGGCACATACTTCTTTTGGGCCCATTACATCCACCGCATTGCCCATAAATGCAGGCTTGTAAAGAAAAATATGCTCCTCCACCAACTGCCCATAGTCCTTATCCGGAGTCATCATGTACACTTCAAAACTCGTGCGCTCAGCCTTCTTAGCGATGGTACCTATAATATCATCGGCCTCATATCCATCCAATTCCAAAACCGGAATATTGAAGGCTTTGACCAATTCTTTTACCCATGGAATACCAATGGAAATATCCTCAGGCTGCTCTTGACGATTTGCTTTGTATGCCTCAAACTGTACATGTCTAAAAGTCGGTGCAGAAGTATCAAAAGCTACTGCTAAGTGAGTAGGCTTTTCTTTTTCAATGACCTCCAACAAGGTATTGGTAAAACCCAACATGATACCTGTATTTAGGCCTTTGGAGTTGATTCGTGGATTTTTGCTGAATGCAAAATGTGCTCGGTAGATGAGCGCCATAGCATCCAATAGAAATAATTTCTTGTCGCCTTTTTGAGACATGTATGTAAAATTCCTGAGTGAACAATCGATTATGGATGTTTCATTACCATGAAACAGAAAGCTAAATTACAAATAATAATCCGACGGGAAGGGCTACTTCAAAGACAAAAACTTAAATTTGCCTTCAAGTGTCAGAAATCGTCACAAATTTATCATCCACTCCAATCGCATGTCCATGAAAATCTGTTTTGCTACCAACAATGTCAAGAAAATTCAAGAAGTGAAGGCTGCCTTGGGCGATAGTTTTGAAATCGTATCCTTGGAAGCGATTGGATGTACCGAAGAACTTCCCGAAACGGGCGATACCTTGGAACACAATGCCTTTCAAAAAGCGCGGTATGTGCAAGAAAAATTTGGGGTCGATTGCTTTGCCGATGATACGGGCCTAGAAGTAGATGCACTGAATGGAGCTCCAGGTGTTTATTCAGGAAGATTTGCTGGTGAACCACGCAGCGATGAGCGGAATATCAACCTTTTATTGGAAAAAATGGAAGGTAAGGAAAATAGAACTGCCAGATTCCGAACAGTCATTGCACTGCTCTTGGATGGAAAAGAATATCGCTTCGAAGGAGTGGCCGAAGGAGAAATCATACAGCAACGAAGTGGTGTAGGAGGCTTTGGCTATGACCCTGTATTCAAACCAGTTGGTTATGAACGTACCTTTGCAGAATTGAGCATGGAGGAAAAAAATGCTATCAGCCATCGGGGAAAGGCAGTACAGGCATTGATTGACTTTTTAAAATAATGCTTACTTTTGTACCCCATGAAGAAACCATTCATTGTAGGCATCACGGGCGGTAGCGCATCCGGTAAAACACTCTTTTTAGATAAACTCTTACATTCCTTCGAACCTGGAGAAGTTTGTCTGATTTCCCAAGACAACTATTACAAGCCAAGACATTTGCAGCCTATAGACGATAAAGGTGTTCATAATTTTGATACGCCTCAGTCGATCGATTTTGAACAATACGCCATTGATATCCAAAAATTGGGCAATGGTGAAACGGTCTTTAGGCAGGAATACACCTTTAACAATCCCAACAAGAAGCCGAAAATGCTCGAATTTGCTCCTGCTCCGGTGGTAGTAGTGGAAGGGATTTTTGTGCTCTACTATCCTGAGTTGGCAAAATTACTGGATCTGAAGATTTTTATTGATGCCAAAGAATATATCAAGTTGAAGCGGAGAATTGTACGTGATAAAGTGGAGAGAGGATACGATTTGGATGATGTATTGTACCGATACGAAAACCACGTGATGCCGACTTATGAAAAATTCATAGAGCCATTTAAGAACGATGCGGATCTTATTGTGCCCAATAACAAGAATTTTGAACGTGCACTTGATGTCATTCGCGCCTACATGCGCTCAAAAGTAAAATGATAAAAGGCTATGTTTATCAAGGATTTACCTTAAAAAGGTAAGAAAAACCTGCCATCTCTGACATTTTTTGAGATCAGGGGTATGGGTTTTTCCAAATATTCCTATATTTGCCGACCATGAAGCAGAGTAGAAAAAATATGTACACCCCGAAGCAGAGAATTTCATTTCTTCTGGTGCTACTATTCTGTATGCTTATTTCTGGCCTAGAGTACCTTCCACAGCTGCAGCAAAGCAGTACTGCAAGTACTGAGCTTTCGCAAAATGAGTCAGAAAAAGATGGAGAGCAAACATTTCTGTCTGTTTCAGTAAATGCAGTTGTACCTTTTGCTGTTGCAATATCCCAACATGTGCTGCATGTAATTTTCGAATTTGTCTTTACAGAAAAGTCCAAGGTATCTACCATCGTCAGTACGATTGCCCAAAATTTTCATTTCCGGGAAATACTTTTAGAGCAGATAATTTCTACTAATGCGCCCTGAGCGCCATTTTCCTTTCGTTGCTATCTTCGATTGATAGCCTAGTAATTTTACATTCAATCCATTAGAAACAATTTAAAATCAAACTATAGTTATGCGTAACCAAGGTGTTATTGTGTTTTTGACGGTAGTCATTACAGCACTCTGTCTGTATTACCTGTCATTCACATTTGTATCCAACAACATACAGCAAAGAGCTGTAGAATACGCCACAGATGCCCAAGGCAATGTGGACTTTGCTAGACAGCAAGCGTACCTGGACTCTATTTATCGTGAGCCGGTGTACAATTTCTTAGGTGCTAAATTCACCTATAAAGAGATCAAAGAAACTGAGCTTGGGCTAGGCTTGGACCTTCAAGGTGGTATGCATGTAACATTGGAGGTTTCTCCGGTGGAAATCGTGAGAGGTCTTTCAGGAAACAGTAAAGATGCAAATTTCAATGCTGCATTGGACCAAGCTACCGAAGCTGCCAAAACTAGCAATGAGAAGTTTGTCAATCTATTTTACAGCGCTTGGAATCAGCGTGCAGGTAACCAAAAGTTAAGCAGCATCTTCGCAACCGCTGCAAACAGAGGAAGAGTTTCTTTGGACAGCAGTGATTCTGATATCCTTTCCTTAATTGACAGCGAAATTGAAAATGCCATCGAGCGTTCCTTCAATATCTTAAGAACACGTGTGGATAGATTTGGTACATCTCAGCCAAACATTCAGCGTATCCAAGGTACTGGTAGAATTCAGATTGAATTACCAGGTGTCAGCAATGCTGAACGTGTAAGAAACTTATTGCAGGGGGTTGCTAAACTACAGTTCTGGCAAGTTGCTGAATTGAATGAGTTTTTACCAGAATTAGAAGCAGTAAATAGCTTCTTAGTAGCAGAAGCTCAGCAGCAAAAAGCAGGTGAAACTGCATCAACTGATGAAGTAGATGGAGAAGAAGGCGAAGACGGACTTACGGACTTGGAAAGACAGTTGGCAGGGGATGATGTAGATGATTTGTCTACGCAGGTTTCTCCACTTTTCAGCTTGACCAGATCTTCTCAAGGCTTGGTTTACGAAATGAGAGACACGGTAACCATTAACAGACTTTTGGCAAGAGAAGATGTAAAAACATTGCTTCCAAGAAATGTGAAATTCCTTTGGTCTGTGAAGCCACAAGTGGCTGATGGTATGGAATTATTGGAATTGTTTGCAATCAGCTACAACAGAAGTAGCGACCAAGCCTTGATGGATGGAGATGTAATTACCGATGCTAGACAGACGCTAGACCAATCATCCAGACCAGCGGTAAGCATGCAGATGAATGCTGATGGTGCTAGAAGATGGAGAAAAGTGACTTCTGAAAGCATTGGAAAAAGAATTGCCGTGGTATTGGATGATTATGTATACACAGCTCCAACAGTACAAAGTGAAATTCCTTCCGGACAGTCTGAAATCACTGGTAACTTTACATTAGAGGAAGCAAAGGATTTAGCAAATATCTTGAAGTCAGGTTCCCTTCCTGCTCCAACCAAAATCGTAGAAGAAGCCATCATTGGTCCTACCTTGGGTAAAGAAGCCCAGAAACAAGGTGTAGTTTCCATGGTAGCTGGCTTGGTATTGGTAGTTTTATTCATGGTTGCTTACTATGCTAAAGGTGGTTTAGTTGCTATCGCTGCATTAGTGTTCAACATCTTCTTTATCTTGGGTATCCTTGCCCAGTTGGGAGCAGCTTTGACTTTACCGGGTATTGCAGGTATTGTATTGACCATCGGTATGTCTATTGATGCCAACGTCTTGATCTTTGAGCGTATCAAAGAAGAACTTCGAAATGGTTCAGGCTTACTGGCTGCAATCAATGAAGGTTATAACAAAGCATTCTCTGCCATCTTAGATTCCAACGTAACTACGTTCTTGACAGGTGCTATTTTATATGCCTTAGGTCAGGGTCCTGTAAAAGGTTTTGCCATTGTATTGATGATCGGTATTGCTTCTTCCTTCTTCTCTGCTGTATTCATCACACGTGTGATTGTACACTGGATGACTAAGAAAGGTGATAAGAGTAAGGTTTCTTTTGTAACGCCATTGGCGGGTGATCGCTTGAGCAAACTCAACATCGACTTCTTGAGCAAGAGAAGAGTCGCTTACTTGATTTCTACCGGCATCATCATCGTAGGTTTGGCTTTAGCAGCTATCAATGGATTGAAGTTTGGTGTTGACTTTACTGGTGGACGCTCTTATATCGTAGAGTTTACAGGCCCAGTAGTATCATCTGACTTGAAAGTAGGTTTGGATGAGCAGTTTGATGGATCAGTGGAAGTAAAATCCTATGGTGCCAACAACATCATGAAAGTGACTACCTCCTACTTGGTCAATGAAGATGACGATGCTTCCAATGCTGAAGTGGAAAAACGTGTAATTGAAGGCTTGGCAACAGTGACAGGTTACTCATTTGCAACGGACGCTACCCGTATGGGAGATAATCAGTTTGCAATTACCGGATCTTCAAAGGTAGGTGCTACCGTGGCGGATGACATTAAGAAATCATCTGCTGAAGCTATGTTCTTTGCGTTGGTTGCTATTTTCTTATATATCTTGTTGAGATTCCGTAAGTGGCAGTTCTCTCTAGGTTCTATTGTGGCCTTGGTGCATGATGTATTGTTTGTAATTGCAGCATTCTCCATTGCCTCTACCTTAGGTGCTACTTTTGAAATCGACCAAGTATTTATCGCGGCGGTATTGACAGTAGTAGGTTACTCTATCAACGATACCGTGATTGTATTTGATAGGATTCGTGAAAATATCGAGAACAGAGGTACTTCCAAATTGGTAAAAATGTTCAATGATGCCATCAACCAAACCATGGCAAGAACCTTGATTACATCTTTCACAACTTTGATCGTAGTAATGGTACTATTGATCTTTGGGGGTGAGGTATTGAGAGGGTTCTCCTTCGCCTTGTTGATTGGTGTATTGGTGGGTACATACTCCTCTATCTACATTGCGACTCCTGTAGTGGTAGATTTGATGAAGCGTGAGCTGGCAGCGGAAGCTACTGCATCTACTGAACCTACTCCTGCGAAGAAAACAGTTTAAATAGCAGCACTTATCACGTTGCTAATGCAATATAAAGTTTGCCTAACTACTTTAATGTTAGCATAACATAAGAGGCTACCTGCAAAAACGGGTAGCCTCTTTAATTTTAATCCTTTTTTTTCTATGCCCTAAGTCGTACAAACCAAGCCTCTGCCATGTTCTATAAAAATGAGGAATATGCAGGTTATTAGTGGGATTTTTTTGAGAATCAATCAGATATCAATGAGGATTACACATACTGATATACTCTTTTACGATGGCGAATTACTTAAAGTAGTAAGTAAACTGTAAAAAAATGACCCGCAGATTCTAACTGCTAGGCCACCTTAAAAAATTGGAAAAAAACAAAGCTAAAGAACAATCATCTTTAAATCTTTAGTCCAAAAGTGATTTGAAGCCACTGGTTTTTATACCTTGGCACGGTAGATGAACCGTCTGTATGGTTGTTTAGGAAATCATACCCAAATCTCCCAGAGACCACAAAACGATTAATATTTAAATCTACTCCACCTACAAATCCTAAAATATTTTTTCTCACGTCAATTTTTCCAAACTCTTCCTCTTGCTCGGTACTATTTGAACCAAACGTGTATGTATTCTTCTCTTTGAATAAGTGTGAAAATTGTGGTCCAATTAAAAGCGTCACATACCTAACAGGCTTGATCTGTAATTGAAGTGGAATATCAATAAATGTAGAAGTTCTAGAGAAAGAATATTCTGTACCTAATAGTGTTCCGTTTCCTTTCAACCCTTTTTGAGAGATGAGGAACTCAGGTTGAAATCCAAAAATTTTATTTATCGGAATTCCTACAAAAACACCTCCAGCAAAACCAATTTTAGGATCAGCTCTAAAATCCTGCCCTTGCTCATCCCATACATTAGAACGATTTAACCCTACCTTTAACCCTGCCGTAACTCGTTCTCTCGAGTCAGTATTGTAAGATTGTCCTGATGACTCCATCAATAAGCAAGTCATGAAAATACTGAATAATAGAAGTGACTTTTTCATGATTACTGATAAGTTTTAGATGTTTTTAACAAATCATTTATTGTGTTCTCTAAATCATCAAAACTGCGACTAACTTCTGCTTTGAAATTCTCCCATTCATTTCGTTTGGAATAGTCAAAAGCATCAACACTCTTTTTTAATTCTTTATTTTGAGTTTCAACAAGTCTAATTTTCTTGGCAAAATCACTTAAACTAGATTTTCTCTCCTCCAGTATTTTTTGCCTTAAAAGTGAAATGGATTGAGTATTTTTTTCTACCCTGAGTTGAGTGTTTTCTTGGAAACTATCAAAATCAAGAACAAAATTTCTTTCCTCATCAAAAAGTGCAACTCTAGTCTTCATTTCTTCTTCCTTCTGCTGCTCTTTTTGCCGTTCACTACTTTGGACAGAAGTTGAGCAACTTACTATCAAAAAAAATAGAACAGCTAAGGAAGGTAACCTTTGAATTAGTGTATCATTCATGGCTTTCTTTATTTAATCAGCAAAGGTCTTGCTGACTATACAAAGGTGGCCAATATTATTTATTTGCCTGTTATACAATTATTTCCTAAAGTGTCATAGTTATCTTGCATTAGGAGTATTCTTCATTTACAGGCTATTCCTACTTAAATTTTTTCTAACTCTACGCGTTTTTTATGTTGCTTCAATTGTTTAAAGTAGCTTGGAGTTAGGCCAGTTAATTTTTTAAATTGACTGGATAGATGTGCAACGCTACTGTAATGCATCAAATACGTAATTTCCTTAATGCTTAATTCATTATAAAGTAATAACTCCTTTATTCTTTCCACTTTATGATGGATTACAAATTGCTCTATCGTAATTCCTTTTACTTCTGAAAAAAGACTGGATAAATACTTATAATCCATTCCTAGTTTTTCAGAAATCAAATTTGAAATATTTGATTTAGGAATCTCTTCAGAATAATGGACGATCTCAATAATCAAATTTTTAATTTTTTCAATTAACTGAGACTTTTTATCATCCATTAATTGTAATCCTGATCTGAGTAATGAAGCCGCAAATTTCTCTTTATCTACATCACTTATCTTTTCTAAAAATTCCACAACACCAAGATCAATTTCTACTTTATGAATACCAATATTTTTAAGCTCTTCTCTTACAAGCATTTTGCATCTCAAACTGACCATGTATTTAATATAAAGTTTCATATTCAGGTTTTTATTTTTTAACTACTCATATTTTTCACTTATTCTGGAGGTTGATTTTCTCATTTCAATTTGCACACATTTCAATAAGTGGTTTAAAACACATTGTGAACTGGTATTTGATAATTAAAAAATAGTCAATCGAGTTGCTTTTTTATTGAACACCCAAATCATGAAAAAATTAATCATAAAAAAAAATCATTGTGGCTCTATTGAATTATTTTAAGTCTTGCGCTCAATTTTTTAGTAACAAAAGAAAAAGCGATGAAATTCAGTTTTTCGATACAGTTTTGGAAGTTTGTGTCTTCGGAGCGCCTCTATGCAATTTTTGAAGATTCAACAAGACTCGACTTTTTTAATTCTCTAAAAATAAATGAGTTGAATGAAAAAATAAAAAGCGTACTTGCAAAAATTAACACTACATTTAGTAAAAAAACTTTCTAATTATGCTTTCTGACATTTCAGTATTTCAATGGGAATAGAGTTCTGATCAAGATGATTCATTCATGATTTTAGTACTTTTTCACTTGTTTCTTGAATCGTTATTAGTTCACAATTTTACTCTCCAAAGCTATGAAATTTGATGCCAGCTTACCAAACAATGATTTATTCATAATTGCAATTGGAGCATCTGCTGGTGGAATGGAGGCCATCCATTCTCTTTTTGACAATACTTCCGGTGATGGTGCAGCTTACATAATTATCCAACATCTTTCTCCCAATCATGAGAGCTTTATGGCAGAGACATTAACAAAGCATAGTAAGTTACAAATTTTCATAGCCGAAAATGATATGGCTGTACGTCCGAATTGTATCTACCTTATGCCAAAGGGGAAGAATATGACAATTAAGAATAGAAGATTGTTCCTTACCAATAGTTATTCAAAGCAGCCCAATACCGCAATCGACATATTTTTTGATTCGTTGGCAAATGATTGCGGAAACAAAAGTATAGCAGTTATACTTTCAGGTACCGGATCAGATGGCACCAAAGGAATCGTATCCATTAAGCGGAATGGAGGGCTTGTAATCGTACAAGATCCAGAAAGCGCAAAATTTGAGGGGATGCCTAAAAGTGCCATTGAGTCTGGGAATGTAGATATCATCCGTCCATCGGGCCTAATTCCAGAAGCTATCCTTTCCTACTTAAAACAGGCCGCCATAGAGGCAAACTTCAATCAAATTTCACAAAATAGTGAAGATGACTTGTACGAAATACTTAACCTCATTCAAGAAAATACCCCTTTCGATTTTTTTGAGTATAAGAAACCAACAATTTTAAGAAGAGTATTGGTAAGAATGGCAAAAAACAATATCACTACTTTAAAAGCTTACAAAGAGTATCTTGAGTCAAATTCTTCTGAAATTGATATTTTGGCGAAAGAGTTTTTAATCAGTGTTACTAAATTTTTTCGAGACAGTGAGGCTTTTGAAATTATCAAAGAACAGGTCCTAAAAAAAATAATTGAAGATAAACTACAAGTTGATACCCTGAAAGTATGGGTGGTAGGATGTGCCACTGGGGAGGAAGCCTATTCATTGGCAATTCTTATACTTGAATTGCTGACATCTCTTCAAAAAAATCTGGAAGTTAAAATTTTTGCCAGTGACATTGACAAGTTAGCACTTCAACATGCTTCAAAAGGAGTCTATTCGGAAAGCATTTCAAAGGATGTATCCATAGAAAGGCTTGAAAAATACTTTATAAAACAAGACAAAAAATTTAAGGTACGGGATAACGTCAGGAAAATGATAATTTTTGCTGAACATGACATCGTTAAGCAGCCTCCTTATGGGAAAATAGATTTAATAAGTTGTAGAAATTTATTGATTTACCTTAACCCAATATTACAAAGGAAAATTTTAGCGTCCCTCCACTTCTGCCTTAACAAAGGTGGTTATTTGTTCTTAGGACCGAGTGAGAGTCTGGGAGATATAAAAAAATCTTTTTTGGAATATGATAAGAAGTGGAAGATATTCAAAAGTTTAGAGGTAATTCAAAACATGAGAAATACAACTTACAGCACTCCCGGATTGGAACGACAAGTTACTAACTTAAATTTAAGTACCACACATCAAAAACCTTTCAAAGCAACCAATCTAACAGAACTCATCCACCAAACATTGCTAGTTGAGTTTGGATATGAAGCAGCAATTTGGATTGATACTAACTTTGAAATCCTGCACTCAACAGGTGATGTTGAAAAATATTTGCTTCCGAAAATCTTCAATTTCAATCTTCTTGAAATGCTTCCTCAAGAACTCTCCATGGCGACTTTCACAACAATAAAAAAAGCTATCAAAAGCAAAATTAAAACTAAGATAAATAAAGTAATCTCTAAAATTGAGGGTATCAATCAATCAGTAAACATCCTTGTCAAACCTTTTTTATCATCAGACCAATCTTCAATACATGTTGTATTAATTTTTTTCAGTACACAAAAAGAGCTGCCAGAGGAACAAATTGAGAGCTTTGATATAGAAGAGCATACAGCTCGCTATTTTGAAGATATGAAAAACGAATTAGCAGAAACTAAACAAAAGCTTCACAATGCATATGATGCGCTGGATCTTTCTAATGACAATATTTCTTCCTATAATGAAGAATTAATTTCCGGCAATGAAGAATTACAAAGTACAAATGAGGAACTGCAATCAGTAAATGAGGAACTGCAAACAGTCAACAATGAATATCAATTAAAAATAAGAGAACTTGCAGATTTGAATGATGATCTAAATAATTATTTCAAATCCACCATCAATGCACAGCTTTACGTAGACAGAGGCTTTGTTTTGAGGAAATTCTCTCCCTCTGCCATTTTGCAAATCAACCTCAAAGAGAGCGATCTGGGTAGATTAATCAGTGATTTATCCACCAATATCAAGTTTTCTACGCTCATGGATGATATTGCAAAAGTAATTTCTGAAGAGAAAAGAATAGAAAAGGAAGTTCAGACCAATGATGGAAGATGGTATCAGATGATGGTGATACCCTATATCAGATTAAAAGATAACAAAAATGATGGCGTAATTATTACCTTCAATGATATCACAGAATTAAAATTAGTTGAAAATAAACTTTCGAGGATAAATGAAGATCATGATACCTTTATCTATTCGGTCTCTCACGATTTGAAGGGGCCTCTTAACAATCTTAAATCATTGATAACAATCTTAGAAGAATCGTATGAAATTCACAATGAATCAGAAAAGGAGATTTTGGATTTGATTACCTTATCTATTCACAACCTTGGAGCAATCATCAATGAGCTTTCAGATATTGTCAAAATTGAAAATGAAATAGATATCACAGAAAATATTGACGTAGCTGATATGCTAAAAGAAATAGAGTTATCAATGGAAAATAAATTGCTCTTATCTAAGGCTATCATCGAACTAGACCTAAAAATTGCAGAAATTCCATTTTCAAGAAAAAATTTGAGGAGTATTCTAACAAATCTATTGAGCAATGCGATTAAATATTGTTCCCCTGATAGGGCACCTAAAATCAGATTTAGCACTGAATTAAGTGATAATTTTATAGTCTTGTCTGTCCATGATAATGGTCTAGGGATTCCTGAAAATAAAAAAAGAGAAATTTTCGCCAGATTCAAAAGAGCTCATGATCATATTGAAGGTAGCGGAGTAGGATTATTTTTGGTTAAAAAAATTATTAATCTTTCCGGGGGGGATATCGAAGTAGAAAGCGAATTAGGAAAAGGTTCTACATTTAAAGTTTTTTTCAAAAGTATGGTAGAAGCTTGAAAAGTCATAAGTCTTAATTGGTCTTCGAGAACTTTCTTTTGTACAGGTGATACTATTTTTTTTAAAAAGGCCAGATTTCTTACATATATTCATCCTTTTTTTGTGTATTTTAGGTAAAATACCCTGATCAAGGGATTTACCTGCTTTTATTTTAGTCTTACCTTGCAAAGAAAACTAATCTCATGTTTGGAAGCATGTATTTAAATACCATCGCAATTGGTTTGCTGGGATCGGTCGTTTACTTTTTTTTGAAAAAAAGAAGTTTGAGTACGACCAATTGGGTTCTGTTAGCAACCCTGGGAATAGTACTCATACTGGAGACTATTGGCTTTAATACTAGCAGACAAAAAATCAATAATTCCTTCTATTACAACATTGGCTTTATTCATTTAGAGTCACTGTTGTTGATTGCTTATTTTTACTTTTTGGCAAAATCTTCATCCATAAAAAAAACTATCCTACAAGTGACGGGTGTATTGATTGTATGGGGCATCTTTGTTTCCATTTTCCTCCAAGATATTCAATCTACCTTTCAGTTTTTTGCTTTTTTCCCCTATATAGTTTTTATTCTTTTTTTGGCTGTTCGTCTGCTCAATCAGTTGGTTAAACAACAGGTTTTTGAAAACACAAAGCTGGTATTAATTCCTCATTTTTGGATTGGATTATTTATTACCCTTTTTTACAGTGTAGCAATTTTTATATTCGGAACTTTTCAGTTCCATCCTGAATTTGTAACAACCCATAGCAAAGTAATATTTGGTTTTAACAGATTGCTCGCTGGTACCATGTATTTAGTATTTGGATTTGCTTTTTTTATTCCTTTGATTTGTATAAAGTCGCAAGATTCAAATTCATTGACTTAAAGCCTCATTTATCTTTTATCAAGTACCTAATGTTATTGTTATGACTAGAGAACAATTAGAAGCCTTTCGTAAAGCTTATGCCAATTCTGTAAAAAAATGTATCAAAGGAATCGATAAAAATGGTCAGGAAATTGACCAACAATCGGATTGGGTGTTTTTTGACAGAGCACTCCTTCAGTCTCTTTTGGATATGACAGATCCACAAACAGGAGGGTTGAAAATGTATTTTGGCCAATACGATAAAAGCACATTGGACTTACTACCCGAGGGACAACCTAACAGAGAAGATTATCTCGGCAGAATGTCCATCGCAATTGCAGCGGCCAATAAAACGGAAAAGGGAATCATTGATGTAGAAAACCCCAAAACTATAGCTTCTAAAACGACAGCTGATTTAGAAGAATCTTTAAAGAATGGGGGTGAACTTTGCCCACCTTCATGTAACCCATAATCATGGAATTAATTTATTGGTATACAGCGATGATTTTGCTAGGGCTATTGAGTAGTATCCCTTGCTTTTTTTTAGACTTGAAGTCCTACAAAAAAGCGCATCAAATCATTTTTTTTATCATAATAACAATTACAATAGTCGAATTCTTTGGCAGATATCTGGGACAACAAGGAATTACCAATCACTGGATTTACAATATCGGATTTCTATATGGAGAGACAGCACTGATCCTGTTTTATTTATCCGTGATCATTGAACATAAGCTAAGCAAAAAAATCCTCCACTATACTGCCGTAACCTTTATAGGTTGGGGAATAATTACAAGTTTATTTATTTCACCAATTACACAGTTTCACAATTATAATTATACACTTGCCGGGATTCTAATCATATTAGGCTGCTTTACATTTTTTTATCATTTGGTAACCAAAGAAACCTATACTCACATGCAACTTTGGAAGGTTCCTGACTTTTGGGTGGTCTCCTTCATACTATTGTTCTACAGTGCTTCTTTACTGTTTTTTTCTTTTTTGTTTCACGTACTTACGTTAGAGAGTTCTATGGTCCAATTTCTTAACTTTTTCGTTAAAATTCTTAGTGGCACTATGTATCTAAGTATGGGGCTCTTGTATTACTTAGCTTTGCTGAAAAATGAAAATAGATTGGATGCTACCGTTGACCTCAAATACTCTAATTCACGGAAACTTAGTATGTAAATAACCCAATTGAAGGAAAGTGAATTATCATGGAAAATGAAGGGTCAGGATTATTTGTCATCATTCTCATGGGTATCTTTTTGATGCTTTTGATGGTTTCTTTTATAGTTTTAATGCTTTTATATCACCGTCAAAAACAGATAAAAAATCAAGAAAAACTGAAAGCCATTCAGACGGAGTATGAAAAAACCATGTTGAACGTGGAGAAAGAAATCCGCGAAGAAACCCTAAGTTTTGTAGGACGGGAACTGCATGACAACATCGGTCAATTACTATCCTTGGCAAAAATGAACCTTTCTAGCGCTAAGCCTGAAAAAGTAGCCAATGGAAAGTTTATGATCAATGATATCATCCGGGAAGTAAGGGGGCTTTCCAAGGTATTAAACTTAGAGTGGCTAGAAGGATATTCCTTAGAAACCTTCATCCAAAAGGAATTGGATAAACTTACACATGCGGAGTTTTGTACCACCTCTTTTGAATCACTAGTTCCAGAACTAATGTTGACCAAGGATGAGAAATTGATCCTTATCCGCATCATACAAGAATGTATCAATAATGCCATCAAGCATGCCCGGCCTAAACATATATCCGTAAATATCTATGAACAAAAACCACACACATGTATACATTTGCGGGATGATGGGGTAGGTTTTGATATGCAGACAAAAGGAGATGGTTCGGGTCTGATCAATTTGAAAAAACGGATGGAAACGATTGGAGGTACTTTAAGAATTACCAGTAGCATAGGAAATGGTACTTCTATTGAACTATTTTTGCCAAATTCGGGTATATAGGCTATATTCGAACTTAATCCCCTCAGTAATTTTCCAATGATCCGTATAGCGATAGCTGATGACCACAAACTTTTTGCGAAAGGCATAGAGTCCTTATTGGAGGAGGAAGAAGGATTTAGCATCAAAGGTATATTTTTAAATGGCAATGATCTGGTTGATTTTGTGACCAAAAAAAATGTTGATATAGTTATTACTGACATGAACATGCCCGGCTTAGATGGAGTAGGTGTAATCAAGGCAGTAAAAGATATCAGCACAAAAATCAAAGTCATTGTATTGTCTATGTACGACGATCAACATATCTATGATAAATGCATCAAGTCAGGGGCAAGCGCTTACATGCTGAAAGACTCCGATCCCAATGAACTCATTTATACCATTCGCGAGGTATTCGAGGGTTCTTATATCGCCGATTACAGAAAAGTGCTCAACGAAATTGAAAACAGCAAATTTCCTGATTATTTCAGTGAAAAAATCAAACTCTCCAAGCGTGAAATCCAGATCATCAAAAAAATCTGCGATGGGAGTACCAATCGGGAAATAGCTGATCAATTGGCACTCTCCCAACATACGGTAGAAACCCATCGAAAAAAAATCCATCAAAAATTAGGCGTTTCTTCCGTTGCGGAACTCGTTTCAAAAGCTAAAGAAATGCGCCTTGACTAAGCTCCAGGCAAGGCTATTCCCTTTACCCTTCTGTATAGTGCCAAGGCATGTTTATCCGTCATACCTGAGATGAAATCAATTAGGGTTCTCAATAGTGCATAAGTATTGGCATGATTATCCCAATCTCCTGTAGAAAGCTCTTTGGGAAGTAGGCGCAGAATACTGCGGTCTTTTCCGGAAAATAGCTCTGTCTGGTAGAACTTATGATTGATAGCAGTAGAAAACACCTCCAACAAGCCTTCTATCACCTGAAAACCTGCTGCTTCTTTTTCTAATACAGGTTTGGATCGGTAAATCTGACGGATAGAAATATCCACAATCTTAGCTAAAGCCGATGCAGATGGGATGATATCTGTCAACGCTTGATCAAAATCACCTTGAAGGATGGCTTCTTCGTGCGTGATAAAGGCCTGTACCACCTCCTCCACTAAAATACTGATAGCCATGGCCCGTAAGACTGCGAGTTGTTGGGCTTCTTTTTGATATTTGAGTAATTTATCTGGCTGATATTTATCTTTCAGAATTCCAGCGAGCAGAGAGATCCCTTCCTCCCAGGTGACTAATCCCAAGGTGCAACCATCTTCCAAATCGATGATGGAATAGCAAATGTCATCCGCTGCCTCCACCAAAAAGGCTAAAGGATGACGCAACCAACATTTGCGATTCAATTTGCTGATACCAAGCTTCTCCGCCAAGTAGGCATAATCTCCAACCTGATCCGCATAAAAGCCATATTTCTTTTGAGACCTCCTACCTTTACTTTTTTCAAAAACCTGAGAAGGTCTGGGATATTTTGTAAAGGCCGCTAGTGTGGCCAAGGAAAGTTTTAATCCATTTTCTTTGGATACCAACATTCTGAATCCTTGTGCATTTCCTTCAAAGTTGATTAAATCCTCCCATTCTGCATGTTTGACATGTGACTGCCAGACGATACCATAAGGATGAAACTTGAAAAAATCTGAAATAGCATCTTCCCCTGCATGTCCAAAAGGGGGATTGCCAATATCATGGGTCAGAGCGGCGGCGGCTACGATAGCACCCACATCAGAAGATGAGATCCCCTCCTCGTGTAAGTTGGGATACTTCTGTAATAAATACTCGCCTACTGATTTTCCTAAGGAACGACCTACGCTCGATACTTCCAAACTATGTGTAAGTCTCGTATGTACAAAATCATGCTCTGGCAAGGGGAATACCTGTGTTTTGTCCTGTAGGTTTCGAAAAGGGGCTGAAAAGATAATGCGGTCATAATCCCGCTCAAACTCGGTACGAAAACGCTCATTGGAAGGGATTGCCCGATTTTCAGGATCAAATCTTCCAGCTGCCAGTAGTTTTTCCCATTGCATCATGCCCAAAAATACTTCAGATTGCGGAGATTCCATAAAGAATCTAAATCCGCTTCATGATATCGTTGTAATTGATTCCCATGTGGGAGGTATCGTACACGGCCTCTCCCTCTTTAATAAGGATGATTTGGGGAGATTCGTGGTATACTTCAAATTCTTTAGCAATCGTGTTAGAAATTTCCCTATAGCTGATCAGGTCCAAAAAATAGGGAGAAACCTTTTCGGAATCCTCAGATTTCCAGTTTCTTTTGAGCCTATCCCAAGCGATGCTACTTATCGAGCATCTGCTGCTGTGTTTGAATATCAGTACAGGCTTTTCCTGACTTTCTTTTTTGATGTGAGCTAGCTGTTCGAGTGATTCCAATTTTTTCCAATCCATGACTTCAAGTATTACTCCAAACCAATCATTTTGCATGGAAAATAGTTCCTTTTGCATGGTTTTTGGGACAATCCATGTTATACCCATATCTTTACAAAGGTATTTTCGTATCCACACCTGATTACACTAATTTGAATCCTATGCATTTCCGACCGTATTGGTTTTTGGTCTTCTTGATAGCAGCAGCCTGTTCCTCCATCAAGCCTCACAAGGCTCCAAGCATGGAAGCTGTGGAACTGCCTTCCACGACTTCCTACATCAATGTTCCCATTATTTTTCCACTTTCTTACTTAGAAGACAATCTCAATAAAGATTGGAGCAGCCAATTGTTTTCAGATAAGGGACTACCAGTGGGTAATGGAATGAAAGCTGATTTGGATGTGAAAAGAACGGGAAAAATCCAACTAAGTGCCGGACCAAACAATACCTTGAAAGTAAAAGCCCCCATGAATCTCAAGGGAGATTTTCAAATTGAGCGTAAAATTTTTGGACAAAACCTCTCCACCAATTTCCCCTTCAATGAAAACCTGATTCCTGAAATCAGCTTTATCCCCGAAATCGGCAGAAACTGGGACATTCAGGTAAAAAACCTTCAGATTGAGAGTTGGGGGAAATCCCTGAAATACAATTTTCTAGGCTTTGAAATTGATTTGGATAAAGTCGTGAAATCACAACTTCAAAAAGTCTTGGACAATCAGCTCTCAGCCTCTGGGTTGACACGTTTTGATTTCAAAAGCATGGCTCAAGAAACATGGGATGCCTTTTCTGAACCCTATAGCGTAGATCAAGAAGGCATGCTCGTGCATTTTTATGGGGTACCTTCCAAAATCAGAGTAAAGGAAGAAATCACAATGGATCAAAAGCTCAACTTATATTTGGGAATCGAAGGCAATATGTACTCCGTCATCGGCCAAAAACCCAATCCTCCAAAGGTTCCTCTACCTAATATTTACTACAATGAAGACAAATCTAACATCTTAGATCTTACCCTTCCATTGGTCTTACCATTCAAAGAGTTGGATATCTACCTGAATCAAGCCATGAGTGGAAAGCAAATCCGAACAGACAAGAATACCGTGGTCATTCCCTCCAACCTTCGCACGCAACAATACGGGGAAAAAATCCTATTGACCATGGATTTCAAGGCTATCAGAAAAGGTAAGAATGAAATCAAAGGGCAGTTTTTATTTGCAGGAAAGCCAGTCTTTGATGAATCATCGGAGAGCTTGATCTTAGAAAGCCCACAGTTTGACGTCAAAACCCCTAACCTACCTGCGAGACTAGCCATCAATTCCAAAAAGCCTAGCATCTTACGCCAAGTGAAGAAAATGGCTGCTTATCCTTTATCCGATTTCCTTAGAGATACCCGTCGGGAAATGCAGCAACAGGGCTATTTTGACACCGACTTTGCTAGCTTCCGAGTCCGCAATCCCAATTTGGATATTGAAGGAATTTATGTGACAGCAGAGGATGTAAAGGTGTTTTTGAGGACAAAGGGAGAGATGGAAGTGAGGTTGAAATGATGGGGGATATTGGTTGATATTGGATGGGAGGGAAATAAGGTGGAAATAAAGTTGAAATATACTTCGTGAAAAAATAGAGGATATTAGTTGATGATAGCTGGCAGAGATTTACAATCTCGGTCTTTAGATAATAAGGATCTGCAATCCTCTTCATAGACAATTTGGTAAAAGGGAAAAAAGAAATAATTAGCTATACGGTTAATGCCATTTTTCGATAGAAAAAATCCGTAAAGATTCGTGCACTTGCCTGATGCAATCAGGTTTGTGGCAAAATCCGTGGCGACCGTGACGTGAACTCTTTGCAGTCGTGGAGTGAACTCTTTTTACTTCAATTGATTATCAAACAAGGCAAGTAATTGTTGAATGTCTTTTTCAATGGCTTTTTTGTGGAAACGCCCGCGGGGATGGGAGGCTGTGGTGATAAGTTCTGCAACTTGCCGGTCCATTTTGGAGTCATAAAGGGTGTATTTGAGCGTTATCCAATACTGCTTGTCCAATCCCAAATCGCCTTGCATAATATAGGTTTTGTCTTCCTGAGCATTATAGGCATACTGCATCACAGGAAACTCCCAGTCATAATGCCGTCGGTCCCATGTTTGTACCCGCAGGAGATAGCGAATACCTGCATCTGTGAATAGTCGCTGATGATTCCGCTGGGTCGAAAAATCGTGTATGCCTGCCATTGTCAGCCTGGGGCGATCATACCTGCTGCACAGTACCTCCTGAAAATCCCGCTCTTCCAAAATCCCCAGCACAATGGCGCTGATTGTAGTCAGTTCCTTCTCCGTCAACTCCCGAGCAAACTCCACATACACTCGCTCCGAAGTATCCACCACCTTAAACGGCATTACCTGATAGCTCTGTACCCGGTATTCGCGCGTACCGACACATGAGGTAAAGAGGATAAGGAAAAACAAAGGGATGCATCTCATACTAAGCCAAAATCAGGGATCAACATTTTAAACGGATTTTGGAAGGATTTTGATTTTTTTAAGAGTAGAAAAAGATTGTTATTCAATCTTTTCCAACTTTTGGCTTAACCTTCGAAAGAATCTGCTAGCAGACATAAAAGCTTTTACTGGTGGAAAAAACATCACCGAAAGTCTAATTAAAGCGCTAAATGACTGGCTATACCTCAAGAGGATTGAAAAACTGAATGAACAATTATCTCAAAATCCAGTCACATTTGAGGACGGATATTCCGCGGAAAAAGTTAGAAATCTAAACAATAGATTTGAATGACATTAAATTTTCAACCAACTTTTCCGTGTTTTCCGCGCCTTCCGTGAGAACCCCTCATCGAATCAACCCCCCATAACTCCTAATCCCTTTCTTCTCTGCCAATTTCAATAACTTCATTAATAACTGCGCAGTCAAATAGGCATCCCCTGTTGCCGTATGCCGATCATCTAAGGATATCTGGTAACGTTCACACAAACTATCCAAGGAATACTCTCCCGGCTTGCCCATGCTGCTATCGTAATGTGGCCCTTTTTCCAGCCTCACAGCCAAGCTATGTGTGTCCAAGACAGGATTCAAAAATTTCCGAAAACCAAAAGGCTTCAATGCCTTGGTCAACATCTCCAAGTCAAACCCAACATGATGTCCGACCAGAATACTCGTGCCGATGTAATCTAACAACTGCTCCCCAAATACCTGCAAATCCATGAGTTCCCCTGGCTGCAAAATCTCATGAACCTCAATTGCCTCCCTGCTACGAGCGGGTGTGCGTAAATACCATTCCAAGGTTTCTTGCATGTTCAACTGAAAGCTCTTCAACTTAACTGCCCCGAAAGAAAGAATGTAATCTGTTTTAGGTTCCAAGCCAGTAGTCTCCGTATCAAGGACCACAAATGGCAAAAGACTCAATCCCCTAGATGAAGGGATTTTTTGACCAAAACCCGCCTCGTAAGCTGTAACAAACTCCGCTTTTTTCTGTGGAGATGGAAACAAAAAGTCAAAGAACCCCATAGTTACCCTGCAAAAAAGTCTGTCTGAAACCGCACCTTAATCATCTTTTGTAATTCATCGATGGGAGAAAAAGTGTTTTTCAACAATTGACGCTGCAATTTTCCCAAAGCTTCTGGGCTGATATACCGACCCGAACTATTATTCTTCAATCCTTCAATCGCACGCATCCGCATCAAAATCTCGTATGCCTTGCCCGCCTCTTGCATCAATTCTTGATGATTAGGCTCCAATGCAATCAATTTCTCAAAGCGTTTGTAGGTGTTATTCACCCCAATGACCCGATGACTCAACACCAGCAATCGAGCGATATCCGTCAAGGGCATCATCGCGCGTAGTTTGATGTCAAATTTATCTTTCTGCTCTCCAGATTTTTCTACAATGAAGTTGCGGAAAAAGCCCAATGGAGGAGGGTTGAGTAGTGCATTTTTTGCTAAGAAATTAAGGAAAATTTTCTTATCTCCAATCTCATCATAAATATGTTGACTCATCTCTTCAGCCAAGGATTTAGCACCATAAATCGGTCGAAAATCAAAAAAGATTGTCGCATGCAATACGGCCTTTTGACTCGGAGTAAGAATCCAATCCGAGAAATACTTTTTCCATTGAGTCAATGGCTGACACCATTGGATATTGTTGGCCATCATTTCCGCAGGGCAGGTATGGAAACCACAGGTGAGCAAGCCCTCCACAACTTCCTCCCCTAAGCGAAGAAAATAAGCTTGGGTTCGCTCCAATCGCTCCTTTGGTACATCCTCAAACACAATGGCATTATCCAAGTCTGTTCGAAGTAACTGTTCTTCCCTACCTTCACTTCCTAGGGAAAGAAAACAAAATTTCACCTGCTCCATTCCAGGATATTCATCCGCAAGTTTGCGTTGTGCTAGTTGGATGATGCGCTGTATGATGATATCATTGATCTCGGTGATGATATTGGCCACAAAGTCCATGGAAACCTCATTTTCCAAGTAATAAAACAGTAGCTTTTCTGCTCGATCTCTCAATTTCCCCATTTCAGCAACATCCCAAGTATTCATCAAGGCATGTATCAAAACTGCCGGACTATTCCCCTGAGATAAGAGAATGTCATGATCTGAAAGAATCCCCGCAATGGGACTTTGGTCAGTTCCATCTTCCGTGAAAATCAAGTGGTGCAGGCGGAACTTGATCATCGTGAGATACAACTCCGAAAAGAGTGCATCCTTCTTTTTAGTCAACACAGGGGAAGTCATGAGCTCCGTAACAGGAGTTTCGAAACTTTTGCCTTGTGCAACCAGGCGATTGCGGAGATCCTTATCGGTGATAATTCCAAGCGGATGCTTCTGCTCATTCACAATCACAATGGAACCCACCCCAGCCTCTGCCATTTTACTAGCTGCCTGTTGGATGGTCCAATCTTGGCTACAGGTCAGCACATCCCTAGAATAATTCAAATCTGACTGACCTGTAAAAATCAATAATCCGTTATCTTTCGATAGTTCTGAAAATTCCGTTCGCGCTTTTTGGGATTGAGACAGATCCGTCCGCACCACCACTTGGCCAGATGCAAAGCCTGCAGCAAAGTAGAGTGCTACACGGCTGTTTTCATTTAATATTTTCTCAAAAACTGCTACAGGAATTGCATAAAGCAGTGAGTCCTCCAAGGTTTTGGCAGTCAATCGATAAGGTCTTTTGCCCAACAATGCCAAGACCCCAAAAACATCCCCCTCATCACAGACTTCCACAATCTTCTCCTCCTGATCTATATTATCAATCAGCGAAATAGAGCCTTCTTTCAGCACAAAGAAATAGGGTTGTGCAGGGTCACCTTTGGAAAACAACAGCTCATCCTTCCCAAAATACCGGATCACCACCCCCTGAGAAACCTCCGCCAAAGCCTCCTCCGCCAAAAACGAAAACGGAGGAAATCGCTTCAGAAATTCTTTGACTCGGTTGATGATGACGTTGCTCATTAGCAGTGAACAGTTAGTAGTGAGAAGTTAACAGTTGTCGACGGTTGACGGTCCACGGTCGACGGTTTCGTTAGTGGTTGAAATACGATGCTCTTTTTTATTACCAGAATCCCTACTTGGTACTTGGTTCTTCGTACTTGGTACCGTACTAGTGATTAGTGGTCCACGGTCGACAGTCCACTGTCAACGGTTTAGTGAACAATGCTTGTACTGAGCTAAGTCGAAGTAAACAGAAAACGATTCGCATAAGAAATGCAAAACGCAAGTTCTATACACACCCTGAGTCTTGTGTCTTGCATCTTGTGTCTTGTTTCTTCTACCAGAATCCCTACTTGGTACTTTGTTAAAGGTACAATTTCAGTAGGACAGAAAACTTTTCCAAAGTTTAAAACTTTGGAAAAGTTCCGCCAAGACTAAGGATGCTCAATAATAGCTATCTTGACTCTTGTTTCTAATATCTAGTCTCTCGCTTCTCGTCTCTCTTTTCATCCTTCCTCCTTCATCCTTTTCACCCCTACTTTTTCCCAGCAATAATCTGATTCACCACTTCTGGATCCAAGAGGGTGGAAGTATCTCCCATATTGCTAGTATCACCCTCGGCAACCTTTCTTAGGATTCTACGCATGATTTTACCGGAACGAGTTTTTGGTAGGCCTGGTACAATCTGCAATTTATCTGGCTTGGCGATAGGACCGATGATTTTGGCGACCATATCTTTGATTTCACTGATTAGGTTATCCTCTGTTCTATGAGAAGTATCGCAAATAACATAGGCGTAGATACCCTGACCTTTGATTTCGTGTGGGTAACCCACTACAGCAGATTCGATCACCAATGGATGTTCGTTGATGGCATTTTCCACCTCAGCAGTGCCCATTCGGTGACCGGATACGTTGATGACATCATCCACACGACCCAAAATTCTATAATAACCATCATGGTCACGCTTCACTCCATCACCTGTAAAATACATACCCTTATAGGTAGAGAAATACGTTTGCTTGCAGCGCTCATGATCTCCCCAAGTGGTACGAATCATAGATGGCCATGGGAACTTCACACAAAGATTCCCCTCTACTGAGTTACCAGTCAACTCATTCCCCTCAGGATCTAGGATTGCCAACTGAATACCAGGAAGTGGTAAAGTAGCAAAAGCTGGCTTGGTAGGTGTAATCCCTGCAATCGGAGAAACCAAAATTCCACCTGTTTCTGTCTGCCACCAAGTATCTACAATCGGACAGCGAGATTTTCCAACATGTGTGTAATACCATTTCCAGGCTTCCTCGTTGATTGGCTCTCCAACAGAACCCAATACTTTTAAGGAGTCCAATTTGTAAGGCTCCAAAGGTTCTGTGCCGTAGGCTTGCAAGGCACGGATTGCCGTAGGAGCCGTATAGAATTGATTGACCTGATGCTTATCGATCACATCCCAAAATCTTCCCGGGTTCGGATAAGTAGGTACTCCTTCAAACATCAAGGTAGTGGCTCCTGCCAATAATGGCCCATAAACGATGTAGGAGTGGCCTGTAATCCAGCCGATATCCGCTGTACACCAATACACATCCCCCGGGGAATACTGGAAAACATTTTCAAAGGAATATTTGGTATAAACCATGTAGCCACCTGTAGTATGTACAACTCCCTTTGGTTTACCGGTAGAACCAGAAGTATAAAGAATAAATAATGGATCTTCTGAATCCATGATTTCCGCTTTGTTGGTAGTGGACACTCCCTCAATGACATTATGCCACCAGAAATCTCGCCCCTCCTGCATTTGAACATCCTGCCCCGTGCGCTTATAAACAATGACAGATTCCACGGAGGATTTTTCCAAGGCTTCATCTACAAGCGCTTTTACCGCTATCTTCTTATTACCACGGAAATTACCATCCGTAGTCAATATGGCTTTTGCCTGGCAGTCATTGATTCGGTCAGCCAAAGCTGTAGCCGAAAATCCTGCAAACACTATTGAGTGAATTGCGCCAATACGGGCACAGGCTAACATCGCAACTGCTGCCTCAGGAATCATTGGCATATAAATGATCACCCGATCTCCTTTTTGGATACCTTTGGCTAGTAATACATTAGCAAATTGACAAACTTGCTCGTACAATTCCTGATAGCTGATCCTTCGGCTATCTTCTCCAGGCTCACTTGGTTCCCAAATGATGGCCGTGCGGTCCCCGTATGCAAATAGGTTTTTCTCGAAAATATTTTCTGTGATATTCAGCTTGGCGTTGACAAACCACTGTACATTGGGTTCTTCAAAGTTCCACTTCACAACCTTGTCCCATCTCTTCTTCCAATGGAAGGAGTCTGCAATCCTTGCCCAGAAGTTTTCAGGCTCGGTTACTGATTTTTGATACTCGTAAAAATATCCGCTCAGCGTGTGGATTCTATCGCTCATAATAGTATTGTATTTTGGTTATTGAAATTGTTTAATTCAGAAGTGTTTTGACTTTTGTTACCAAATCTTTGGTAGAAAAGGGTTTGGTGAGATACATGTCCGCACCAAGATTTAAGCCTTTTTGCACATCTTGTTGCTTACTTTTTGCTGTCAGGAAAATCACCTTCATATTGGGATACTCCGATTTAACATGCTTGCAAACCTCATATCCATCCACCTTTGGCATCATGATGTCCAGGATAATCAGGGCAGGAACTTTATCTTCTATAATTCCCAATGCCTCTTCCCCATCTCGGGCAATGAATACCTTATAACCTTCCTTTTTGAAAAGAAACTCTAAGGAAAGTAAGATATTCGGCTCATCGTCTACAATCAGTATATTACTCATACATTTTTAGGATATCAGGTTCAACATTTTTTTCTTGGAGCAATGGTAATGAGAAACTGAAGCAGGTAAGATCCTCTTTTCTTTCTACACCAATCACTCCTCCATGGTATTCTATTATTTTTTTGGAAATAGCTAATCCAAGACCGCTTCCAATCGGTTTCTTAGAAGTTTGATTTTTTGCTTGGAAAAACTTATCGAATATGTACGGAATCTCTTCTTCAGGTACTCCCTTGCCATCATCAAACACCTCTACCAATAAGTTGCCTTCTTCGACTTTTGCTTTGATCATAGTTAAACTCTTAGCAAACTTACTAGCATTGGAAAGTAAGTTTAAGACTACTTGTTTAATGCGATCTTCATCTACTGTCAATTCTATGGCTTCAAACTGCAAATCCATGCGGAACTCAATATTTTTCTCTTTAAAAACTTGCAGCATACTTTCGCAGGCTTGAAGCAGAAGAATCTTGATATCTGTTGGCTCCAAATTCAACTTTTGTCTACCCGAATCAAAACGTTCTAGATCCAACACCTGATCAATCAGCCTCGTCATTCTGCCAGTCTCCTGAATGATGATATCCAAAAACTTTTTCTTGTCTTCCTCCGGAAGATCTTCATCCAACAAGATTTCTGAAAAAGCCCTGATAGATGTCAAGGGAGTTTTCATCTCATGTGTGACCGTGGAAATAAATTCATCCTTCAGCATGTCATTTAATCGTAGGGTTTCATTTAGCTTTTGCAGTTTGTTGGATGCTTTGGTAAGCTCTTTACTTTTCTGCTTTAGCTGCAAATTCAAAAACTTCAACTCTTGGGTTTCTCTTAAGATACCCAACACCTCTTCCATGCTGATTTCTTCTTCCTTCACCACGGAGGCCACCATTATTCGCGCCGAAGCTGTGCCGATTACCCCAGAAAGTAATCGTTCCGAATAATTGACCAATTCTGAGTTTACGGCTCCTTTAAGCTCAAGGGAGCTTCCGGTTAATTCTTCAAATTCTTGCAAGGCTTCATCTGTTTTGGCCTGACCCAAAAAATTCACTAGCAATGCTTTCAAATCAGGCAAGAAAGCCTGTCCTTTCCAAATAATTGAGCTATCCAAGGTGGTACTGTACTTGAAAATATCCACAAACACCACTGCCTGATTATGTTCTTTGGAGGACTGCGTAAATACTAGGGACAAAAAGACATATGCAAAACTATTGACCGTCAAACTAAAGAAAAGTCCATGTGAAATAGGCGACATCCCTTCCATTCCCAAAAGGGAGTAAGGCTTGAGCGCACTGATTCCCCATAAACCCTCTGTCAAAAATGAAGCAGGAAGATAAGCAGCGGTAACCATCGTAGGTGTTACCAAGGTGAAAAACCAAACTACAAATCCTGCAATAATCCCAACAGTTGCACCAATTTTAGATCCCTTTTTCCAAAACAAACCACCAATAATTGACGGTGTAAATTGGGCAATCGCAACAAAGGAAATCAACCCAATGGACACGATAGAGAACCTACCAGAAACCTCTTTATAATACCAATAGGCTGCCAATATGATTAGGAATATCGTGACTCTCCGTATCCAAATAACTGTCTCGCCAAGGTGATGTTGGTATTTAGTTTTAAGTTTTTCGTTGGATAAAATAATGGGAAGAACCAGATTATTGCTCACCATCGTGCTAAGAGCAATGGTAGACACGATAATCATACCCGTAGCAGCGGAGAATCCTCCCAAATAAACTCCTAAGGCTAGCCAGTCTTGATTATAGGTAATGGGCAAAGCCAATACAAAGGTATCTGCATCCACCGCTTCCCCTTCAAAATGCACCAAACCTCCCAAGGCAATGGGCAATACAAAAATATTGATAATCAGTAAGTATAATGGGAATAGCCACATCGCTTTATCCAAATGTTTTTCATCGTGATTTTCTACGACTGACACCTGAAACTGTCTGGGTAAAAACAAAACTGCCATCATAGACAAAATACTCATCCAAAACCAATCGGTTGAGGCAACTTCATCACTAAACACAAACAAATGATCCAAGCCCCTTAAAGAAGCTTGATTGAAAATATCTTCAAATCCGTCATACAAAAAGTAGGTGACAAATACCCCCACGACCAAAAATGCTAATAACTTAAAAATGGATTCAAAAGCAATTGCGGTCACCAAACCATCGTGACGAGCAGTGGCTTCCACATCCCGTGTTCCAAATAAAATAGTAAACAGTGCTAATCCTAAGGCTAGGTAAAAAGCCGTATCAGCATAAAAGGGAAGCATGTTGGCACTCATTCGGAAATCTCCGGTTTCCAAAATAGCAAATGATGATGCGATTGCCTTGATTTGAATAGAAATGTACGGCAAAATACCCAAAAGACAGAAAATAGTCACAATACCACCCAAACTAACGCTTTTCCCATAACGGGAAGATATAAAATCCGCAATTGAGGATATCCGCTGTACTTTGCTGATACGGATCATTTTTCGCATCACCAGCCACCACAAAGGCGCTATCAAGCTAGGGCCAATATAAATGGTTAAAAATTCCAGACCGTTAGTTGCCGCATAGCCTACCGAACCGTAATAGGTCCATGCTGTACAATAGACCGCTAAGGACAAAGCATAAACATAAGGATTGGAGGCATAGCTTTTCCCTTTTTCGGAAGATCGCTCCGAAAACCAGGCGATGGCAAATAATAATGCCAAATACCCAAAGGTAAACGCTATGATTATTCCATTGCTAAGCACTTTTCTCTTCTTTTTTGGACTTGCGTATCGCTATGTAGGTCAACACAATCAAAAACAACCAAATCCCAAAAACCATCGCATACAAAAGCGGCACCCCACCAATGGTGGATTGAATATTATAGAGCTTCATCACAGGATAATTCAATAGAAAAATCCCTAAGACAAACACACTCCACAGTAATTGTACTTTCGTAGATGATTTCATGACTTTTTCTCAAATCGTTAAGATACAATTTTTTGATATCGGATTAAAGAAAAGATGCCTTGACTATTCATCCGATTATTCATGATTTTTATAAATTCTTTGTGCCTTGGCATCCTTGGGGCGGTTTTACCACAAAGGTGCGAAGGCACAAAGTTTTTAATTGAAACTAAATCAGTCTTTAAAACTCAATCCTAAGAGAGCTAAAGTCTGCAAACCTTCATGAGTTTTTAGTGCTCTTGAGCAGCACCTGCACCTCTTGGTATTCTGATTTCCTGAATCATATCCTGTACTTTTTGAGGTGGAGCTGGCGTAGCTTTAGACACAACGTAGGTGACCACAAAATTCACTACCATACCCAAGGAGCCAATTCCTTCAGGAGAAATACCAAACCACCAATTCTCGACTGAATTCAACTCTGGGCTGATAAATTTGAAGTAGCTGATATAGGCAATGGTAAACACCAGTCCTGAAATCATTCCTGCAATCGCACCTTCTTTATTCATTCTACTGGAGAAAATCCCCATAATGATCACTGGGAAGAAGGAAGCTGCCGCCAATCCAAAGGCAAAAGCTACAACTTCGGCCACAAATCCTGGAGGATTCACACCGAAATAACCTGCCATCAAAACGGCTCCCGCTGCTGAGAATCTAGCAATTAACAATTCTCTCTTCTCTGTCATATCAGGCTTAAATGTTCTGAACAAGTCCCTGGAAACTGATGTAGAGATTACCAACAATAAACCAGCTGCTGTAGATAGTGCTGCTGCCATACCACCGGCGGCCACTAGTCCAATCACCCAGTTAGGTAGATTTGCAATTTCAGAGCTAGCCAATACCATGATATCTTTATCAATCTTCAACTCATTCGTTGCTGGATCAGCAGAATACTGTACAAACCCGTCTCCGTTTTTATCATCTATCGATATCAAATTAGTTTTTTGCCAGTTTCCTACCCAAGCTGGTAAATCATTTACCGGCTTATCCGCAACTGTTTCGATCGCATTGTATATCCCGAAAGCAGCTACTGCAGGTGCAGTTGTATAAAGAATGGCGATAAATACTAAGGCATATCCAGCTGATAGGCGCGCATCTTTTACTCTTGGAACTGTGAAGAAACGTACAATTACATGTGGAAGACCGGCTGTACCTACCATTAATGCCAGGGTAATTGCGAAAATATCAATCATCCCTTTTCTACCGGAAGTGTAGGCTGCAAAACCAAGGTCTGTCAATACTCCATCCAATTTATCCAATAACGGTGTTCCGTCAGCTACTACACCACCCAAGCCTAATTGAGGAATTGGAGTACCTGTCAATTGCATGGAAATAAAGATTGCAGGAACCATATAAGCGAAGATCAATACACAATATTGTGCTACCTGTGTATAGGTAATCCCTTTCATTCCACCTAATACCGCATAAAAGAATACGATACACATACCTATGATTACACCTGTATTGATATCTACTTCCAAGTAACGGGAAAACACGATACCAACCCCTCTCATTTGTCCAGCTACATAGGTAAAGGAGATGAAAAGGGCACAAATCACGGCCACTACACGAGCTTTATTGGAGTAATAGCGGTCACCAACAAAATCGGGAACGGTAAATTTCCCAAATTTCCGAAGATAGGGAGCGAGTAGGAGTGCCAATAACACATAGCCTCCTGTCCATCCCATCAAATAAACTGATCCATCATAGCCGGAAAAAGCAATAATACCTGCCATCGAGATAAATGATGCCGCTGACATCCAGTCAGCAGCCGTAGCCATACCGTTGGCTAAAGGAGAAACCCCTCCACCTGCGGTGTAAAATTCTTTAGTAGAACCTGCCCTCGTGTAGATGGCAATTCCTATGTAGAGGGCAAATGATGCGCCTACTAGTATATATGTCCAAGTTAAAATTTCCATTTGTTTGGTTGATTTTTGGGTTATTCTTCGTTTACGTCAAATTCTTTATCCAATTGATTCATTCTATACACATAGACAAAAATCAATACCACGAAAGCGTAGATGGAGCCCTGTTGAGCAAACCAAAAGCCTAATTTAAAACCTCCCAACCTGATGGTGTTGAGCTGATCAACCAAGAGAATTCCGAATCCAAAAGAAACGGTGAACCAAATGACCAATAGGATAAGAAGTGTCCGAAGATTCTTCTTCCAGTAGTCCTGCATTTTTTGTTTGTTGTCTGACATAGTAATGAGTATTATAGAAAGATGTGGGTTTGTAAGATAAATTCACCGGCCCCACCTGCTCTTCTGTAGTTTTCAAAGAGTGGGCGGTGCCCGTATTGTAAAGTGATTTTTGCATGATGACCATTGAGTAGGTAGTTGATACCCAAGTCATATTGCCAAGAACTTTCTTCGAAGAATTCAAAGTTCTTATGTGTCACAGCACCAAAAGGCTGTAAGCGCCCTTTCCCGTTCAACAAGCTTCTAGGAAGCAATAATCCTGTTTGAGAGTAGAAAATCTGACCAGTGCCAATCGTCGGTTGTGCGTTGCCCGGACCATTTTGGGTAGTACCAGCACCAAAACCAACATTCATGACTCCAACATTCCGCATGTAATTAGGACCAAAATCGTAGTTATAAAATACATTGTAGTTGGTTAAGCCTGTACCTTTAGCTTTGTTGAGAGGAATATCAAGAAAGGTGTCAAAACCAAGGAGCAACATGTCATGGGTATCTACGGCTCCATTTGCATTTCTGGAATTAGTAGCTCCCTTATGGTGATGCCATCCCGCGCCAACGTTAAACACTGATTTTGTACCTAGATAAGATCCTACAAAAAAAGGAAGCTTGTTATTTTCTGTTTCCAAAAACTGATAGGCAAGATATCCTTGGGTAGCCCAATTATCATTGACCACATTAGCAGCAATAGGTCGTTGGGTACTTTCATCGAATCTACCTCCCGCTCCTACAGAGAATGGTTTATTCAATGCTGCACGGTAATCCCATTTGCCAACTTGTCCTTTGGCGTAAAAGCCAAACTGACGGGCAAATTGATCCGTCAATTCAATTAATGGCCAGTTGAAAATGGGGCCATCTACCGCCAAAAAATTCAAGGTACTGTGACTGGTCATTCGTGAGATACCATTCCAATAATGAAGCCCCATACCCACATAGAGTTCATCCAACATCTTAAACTCTGTCCAGATATCATGGAAGAATAATTGAGGTTTTTTGGCAGACATTCCAGCTGCTGAACCAACCCCTGTTTCAGGATTGACGGTTACAGGAATATTTCCTGGGTTTCCAGTAGCACCACCGCCTGGTACACCTCCATTGGTAAAGGTTTGATTGTTGATCCCCCAATGGGTCAAAACCATAAATCTTGGGGAGATCTGCGCATAAGCCAAAAAACGTGCTCGCCTGATGCCTATGTCTGCCGTAGTTCTTCTAGGAGCTCCATCGACTCCCAGAGTTCCCGGGTTATTCTCGGTAACGCGAGCCCACATTTGATTCCATACAATGAACCGAATATACTTCGATCCATCATCCGTTAAATTGAGCGTCAGTGGTTTATAAGAGTGATCTGTGATATCATCTTTAGCCGCACGAAAGTTGGCAAGAGAGTCTTGCGCTACTGCCGGTTGAAGAAAGATGAGTCCCATGAATACACCCAGCAACCATTTGATAGAGCTGTGCATAGTATTTTGGGTTTTGTTGATGTTGACTGATTGCAGTCGGGCCCGACCAACAAGTGGAATCTAAATTGAACATATACAACCCAAAATGAAAAATGATGGTAGATATTTGTAAAATTACTATAGCGAACAAAACATTATTTGGATCATCGATTTTTAAAGCGCTCCCATTTGATAATCATAAACTTATCTCCTAACTCGGTGATCAACATACCTGTATCTGTCAAATTCTCCTTCTGAGCCATATATTTGACCAATTCAGTGTGATTGAGTACTCGGTAGGTGGGGCGATAATCATAGCTTTCAGGTGCTTTTATTTTGTATTGTTTCACCCAATTCATCACAGAAACATGGCTTACACCCAATATTCTTTCGATTTCACGATAAGAAATACCCTCGATATATAGCTGCAATGCTTTGACCACATAGTACTTATCTATGGCTTTCCCAAGCTTGTTGACTGTAAAATGGTAACCACATTTTTTGCATTTGAAGCGCTGTCTTCCACCAACAACACCACTTTTGACAACTTTTTCCTGCTCACATTTGGGACAAGTAGGCTTTTCCATAGGATTATTTTGGGTTTGATATACTAAATTAGCGAAACTATAACTTATTAGCAATATATAGATTTTCGCTGGAATTCAAAAAGTGAAATCAAAATTATCTATGGATATGACTGCTCAATTCGGAATTTAAATTTACAAAAACAATTCGAGAATTACTGCCAATGTGAAGGCCAAAATACTAACCAAAACCTTATTTAAATAGAATTTATGGTCTGGACTACTCTCAAAGAAAATAGTGGTGGAGATATGCAAAAAGCCTCCCGCAACTATTCCATAAAAGATATTCAAACCATTTCTTCCTAAGATATCTGCCTCATATAAAAAGTTACTCAGCAACATTCCCGCAGGAGATGCCAAAGCAAAAATGGTCAGCAATACAAATACCCATCGCTTTTTCATACTCGTAGTCAACACAGCCACCAAAGCAAATGCTTCCGGTCCCTTGTGCAATAAAATTCCCAACAACAAATTGTTATGCCCATGATGATGGTGATGGTGTCCGTGATTATGATCATGAGCATCATGACTATGGTCATGCAAATGCTCTACGAGTACTCCTTCATGAGATAATAAGGTGCCTTCCAAAAATGCATGAACAAATAATCCTATCATCAAGGTCCAAACACCCATCTGCACTCCATGCTGATGGGCATGACTTGGATGGTGAATATGTCCATGCTCCACACCTGTGGAAAATAGTGCTAATACTTGTTGCAATAAAAACCCAATCAAAATATAAAAACCCATCCAGCTTGGATTGGGAGCATCCACAAATAGGTCTGGCAAAATATGCAATACCGTTATTGCAAAGAGATACGATCCTGCAAACACCAAGACTAATTTGAAGTATCGCTCCTCCCAACTCGGAATAAAATAAGCCAATCCTCCAGCCACCATGGCTGTTAAGAACAATAGGAGAAAGTTAGTCAACATGTATGATTGGTTTTTGAATGACAAAAATGATTCGCTCACTGAGATGCTTCACATAGGGCCTTAGGGAATAATCTCCAAATACATCTTTCAGCACAAAACCTGCCTTTTCAAAGAAATACTCAAACATCTCCCGAGTAATTAACTGTACAGATTCTTGAAAATGGAATGCTTTTCCCTGATCTTCAAAGCGGATATCCTTGATGATATGTCCCTGTTTCACAGTTCTTGTAATATGAAAATTGATACCATCCACTATTTTTTGTTCTTGCGGCACAAAATTATCCAAAATGAAATCTGCATTGAGGTAATCTATTAAGAATAGTCCTCCTGGTTTAAGATTTTTATACACACAATCAATCACTTGCTGATTTTGTTGATTATCGCCGAAAAAACCAAAGCTTGTAAACATATTGAAAATGTAATCGTAGCTTTCTTCTTCTAGAAAAGTCCTCATATCAGCTTCCACGAAGCAAAGGCCAGGTACTTCAAATTTCTTGGCCTCTGAAATACTTAATGGCGAGAAATCTACACCTGTTACCTCTAGTCCTTTTTGATAAAGAGAGATGCTATGCCTTCCCCTACCGCATGCCAAATCCATAGCTTTGGTACCCTTTTTAAATTGAAAGTAGTCATCCAATCTATTAATAAAGTACTGAGCTTCTGTAGTGTCCCTGTTTTTATATAAAATCTGAAAGTAGGGAGAAGAAAACCAATCCTTCATCAATCCACCCGAAGTGGCTACCAACGAAACACAATTACTCATGAATAAATGACAAATATGGCTTAAGCCCCTCGCTTGCAAATGAATTTAACTCTCCTGATTCGTCATTGAAAATCAAAAAGATTTCAAAACTCTTCAAGGATTCTTGTAAGGCAATCGCTTTTTCTGTACCCATGACCATCAATGCAGTCGCAATAGCATCAGCAATCATGCAATCTTCTGCCAGTACCGTTGCACTTAACAATCCGTGACGTACTGGTCTTCCTGTTTTAGGATCAATAGTATGGGAAATTTTTAGCCCATCGACTTCATAATAGTTTCGGTAATTTCCTGAAGTAGCCATCCCTTTATTTTCTAAAGCCACAACCGAATACAACTCACTAGCACTTCCCATTTCTTCAGGCTTATTGATTCCCACTTTCCACAACTCTCCCTTATCATTCAACCCTCGGGCAACCAATTCTCCACCAATTTCCACCAAGAAATTTTCAATTCCTTTAGATTCCAAATACTCCGCTACGACGTCTACACCATAGCCCTTGGCGATAGCAGAAAAGTCCAAATACATGCCGGAAACTAGTTTGCGTACTTGTTGTTGGTCAAAAGTGATTTTATCGAAACCAATGCGCGGAAGTATAGCAGCGATATTCACTGAATCCTTCAATTGTGGCCCCCCTGGACCAAACCCCCATAAATTAACCACAGGACCTACCGTTGGATCAAATGCACCATTGGTCATTTCAAAGACCTCCTTACTAGACTCTAACACAGGTAAAAAAAACGGAAGATCAAAAACCAAAGAATCCGATTGATTGAATCGACTAATCTCGGAATCCGAAATATAGGTAGACAAGGATTGGTTAAAAACGATCAATAAAGAATCTACTGCTGACTTGAGGTTTCTACCCTCCGGATCTAAGTATACAATTCGATAAGTGGTTCCCATGGTCTGTCCATCTATGACCATCCTTCCCACAGCATCGGTAGCTGCAGCTCCGAGATCTTCAGAACCTTCTTTATTTTGCCTGTATAAGTAGACGATAACGACTAAAAGCAAGAGAATAATCGAATAAATGATATTCTTTTGGGCGTTGTTATTCATAATGAGGTGATTTTTCCGAAAGTTAAAGCTTATTTTCCAATTTAATTTCCTCGCTGCCTTACAAATGCAACAAAACTGCTTTTCTATGTACCAAATGAAAGACACCTACACTCACGTTAATTTTGTATCTTTGTTTGACTCAAGAGTGAGATATGAGAGAAGATTACCTAAGCGGAGATAAAAGCAACCTGAGTTCTCAGGAAAAAGAATACGAAAAAGCCTTGAGGCCATTGAGCTTTGATGACTTTACGGGGCAGTTTAAGATTGTAGAAAACTTAAAAATATTTGTCACAGCAGCAAAAAAACGCAATGAACCTCTTGACCATGTGCTTTTACATGGACCTCCAGGCTTAGGTAAAACCACTTTAAGTAATATCATAGCCAATGAATTGGATGCAGGCATTAAGATCACCTCTGGTCCTGTACTGGATAAACCATCAGACCTGGCTGGTTTGTTGACAAATTTGGAGTCTGGAGATGTACTTTTCATCGATGAAATACACAGACTCAACCCTATTGTCGAGGAATACCTCTATTCGGCCATGGAGGATTACCGGATTGACATCATGTTGGATTCTGGTCCAAATGCCAGATCAGTTCAGATTTCCCTCAATCCATTTACACTCATTGGCGCTACCACCCGTTCAGGCCTCTTGACCTCCCCTTTACGTGCCCGCTTTGGCATCAATTCACGATTGGAATATTATGATGCTAAATTATTGACCGATATAGTGGGCCGTTCGGCAGGGATTTTAGGAACACCGATCGATGATGTGGCTGCTTATGAAATCGCCCGAAGGAGTAGAGGTACACCCCGTATTGCCAATATGCTTTTACGACGAACCCGTGACTTTGCCGAAGTCAAAGGCAATGGCAAGATCAGCATAGATATCGCCAAAATGGCCTTAGATGCATTGGACGTGGATGAAAATGGCTTGGACGAAATGGACAACCGTATCCTTCAGACCATCATTGAAAAATTCAAGGGAGGTCCTGTGGGTCTAAGTACCATAGCCACCGCCTGCGGGGAAGAAGCCGAAACCATTGAGGAAGTGTACGAACCCTTCCTCATCCAAGAAGGCTACCTCAAGCGTACAGCCCGAGGAAGGATGGCCACCGAACAAGCCTACAAGCACCTTAAAATCAAGCCTGATTTTGGTGGGCAAACTGGGACCTTGTTTGGGTAAGAGAGGTAGGATGAAGGGGGAGAGAAATTAGGAATTTTGAATGAGGAATTTGAAATGAAAGACTTACGTTGTAGTAGACGTTGCGTTTAAACGTTGCGCCCGTAACGAGAAAAAATGTCAAATGATGAACGTCGAACTCCGAATGATGAAGGAATGTAAAAAAGGAGGAAACCCAATCCCTCGAGCCATGCGAGGAAATTTTAAAATCAACTCATAAAAATCAAACTAACTATTCCTTAGATAAGGGCGAATCAGGTATCATACTAGTTTAAAATGCCTACATCCATCAGGTATGGTTACGTGGAATCCTCCTACGTGCCTTTGTGGCCATAAAAAAAGGGCATTTACTCTCGTAAACACCCCTTTGTCTGATTTATTTCGATAAGCTATTGCTTGATTTCGATCACCTTGAATTCTGTACGTCGGTTGACCTGATGCTCTTCTTCTGTGCGTGCATTCGGGATAATCAGCTGCTGCTTGCCATATCCTTTGGCTACCAACCTATCTGCATCGATACCTTTAGATACTAAGTAAGCAACTGCAGACTCCGCTCTTCGTTGAGATAGGCTATTGTTATACGCATCGCTGGCACGATCATCGGTATGCGAACTCAATTCGATTCGAATGGCTGGATTATCCTTCAGGATCTGCACCAATTTATCTAATTCAAGCGCGGCATCAGGTCTGATTTCAGCCCTATCCAAATCGTAATAAATATTTTCCAACACAATCGAACGCTCTAAAATCAACGGATCCAACACAATCGTAGTATCCAAAGTAATATTGGTGACTTCTTGAATCAAGTCTTCAAGACGTGGGGTCTTCCCTCTGGTATCATAAGTAATACTCTTAGAGAAATAACCCGACTTACTGGCAATGATAGTAAAATTAGCATCTGGTGCCAAAGTAAATCTCAGACGACCGTTTTGATTGGAGAAATCTCCACCTAGGTTTTTATTGGCAGCATCATATAACACAACTCGCGTTTGTGGTAAAGTTGCCGTAGTTCCATCATCCTTGTTTTCAAGTGTGGTTACATTCAGCAAGACATTGATGATTTTCGGTTTAGGAGTCTTATCCTCAAAGACATAAATATCATCATCTCCAAGACCTCCCTCTCTATCAGAACTCAAGAAGCCCTCGGTAGGATATTTCGTAAAAAAGATTCCAAAGTCATCTTTTACCGTATTGATATTTGAACCCAAATTCTTCACTTCCCATCCTTTATCTGTTCGTTCGGCTACAAATAAATCCAATTTCCCAAAGCCCGGATGTCCATCCGAAGCAAAAAACAATTTTCCATCGGGAGCTAGGTAAGGAAACATTTCATTTCCGGGAGTATTGATTTGAGGGCCTAGGTTTTTTGCATTTCCAAAATCACCATTAGCTAGACGAGTAGCCACATATAGGTCTAAACCTCCTTGTCCATCGGGTCTATTGGATGCAAAATAGAGTTCTGAACCATCGGGACTGATCATGGGTGAAGTATTGTGCCAAAACTCATCTTCATTCACTGGCATCCAAATCGGCTGTGTAAAGCCTCCTCCCCTGAAATATGAGGCAAAAAGCTGAACCTCGGGAAGGTCTTTATTGGATGTGGAATTTCCCCTTGCATACACAATAGTATTGCCATCAGGGGTCATGGTTAGAGCTGCCTGATTGAGTCCTTCTTCATTTCTAAACTCTGGTAGCGGCTGCACATTTTGCACATCTACTCGAGTGCCCTCTATACGAGTCCTGAATAATTTGTGATAAGGTGTACCTGTACCTTTATACACTGCTGCACTTTGTCTTCCAGAAGTGAAATACAAAAATCCACTATTGACAAAAGGTGCATAATCTGCTTGAGGAGTATTGAGCAAGCGGTAATTTTCGAGTTCTAGGTAAGGGAAATAATCTTCAATAGCTTCGATTTCATCCAAATTTTTAAGGTCCAAAGCCAGTAATTTCTGATGATTATCATCCAAAGTCAAATCACGGGCTTTTTCAAAAGCTTCACGTGCTCCTTCATAATTCCCTACACTTTTTCTCGCTCTGCCTAACTTATACAAATTATCAAAAGATTCTTCCTGTTCAACAAGCTTTTCATAGTAAGGAATGGCCTGTTCTATGCGATTGGAAAGACGATAACTTTCTGCCACATATAAATTGGCTGCGGCATTGTCAGGGTCTTTTTCTAATACTTTGGTATAGGTATTTAAGGCTACTTGATATTCACCTGCAGAATACTGATTCAATCCTTTTTGCATGACAGAGGTGCAGGATGAAACTACCAAAAACAGTAGCAGACTGTAAAACAGGTTTATTGCCTTCATTGATCACTTGAGATTTTTCGCAGGACTAAATATAAAACATAATTTATAATTAATTCGAGAAGTATTTGTTTAGCCAACTATCTTTTGCTCTAATCAACCATTGATTACCCAAATCTTCCTTTGTTTTAACGAGTGGATTCAAGATAAGGGTTTCAGATGTTAACTTTCCTTCTTGAATATGGCTCTTTATTTGAAACGCTGAAGTTACCGCAAGATTATCTGAGCTAACCTGATAAGAAACTTTTCCCTGATCCAATAGATTTACTCCAAATCTATCTTCTATTTCTTTTAAGGTACGAACCGAGCTGTCTATCGAACAGCCACTTGCTCCCAATCTGCTTTCATCCACGCTCATGACAATCACCTGATCAAAAAAGATTTCAAAAGAAGTAGGCATCATCGCACCATGGGTATTCCATTGCGCACAAAATGCCTCCAATCGGCTTGTAATCCATGCCGTCTCCTCAGCTGTAAACTTTCTATCTGCCTGATATACCCATACCCGCGCATGTTCAGGCATTTGTTCAAATTCCAAATACATAGTGGTAGTTCAATGATTTGCTAAAATAAGCTGATTTTGGGGAAAATAGTTCTTGGTTTAAAAAGTCCACAGTCAACGGTCAACTGACAACGGTTTCGTTTAGAGTAAAGAAAACGCTATACTTTTAGAATTTAGCTCAACCTTTGCGTCCGTTGCGTTCATTCGTGGCGCCGTTGCGTGAACTCCATATTGGAAAAAGTGAAGGTGAAGAGAAACTTTGGGTCAGCAAACAAACTGTGCAAATCTGTGAGCACCTTGATTTTTTATTTGTATTGAAAATCAAAAAAAGTTTTTTTCTAACGTATTCAATCTAAGCCCTTGTATCTTGCTTCTTGTAATTTATAAACTATCGGCAGTCATTTATGATCCCATACTTTATCAATAAGCCAAGTAACTTTCTTACAGAATCTTTTACCACACAGATTTTTCAAGAAAATAATGCGCTTACTTATCACCAAAGTTTGTCGTCTTATACCCTCACTCCATTACTTGAGTTACCTGAATTAGCAAAACGATTTGGTGTCAAAAATATCTTCATAAAAGACGAGGGGCATCGATTTGGTTTAAAAGCTTTTAAAGCCTTGGGAGCTTCTTTTGCTATCCACAAAATCCTTGAAAAAAGCCCCAACATTCATACATTTTGCACTGCCACTGACGGAAATCATGGGAGAGCGGTGGCGTGGGCTGCTACTATTGCTGGAAAAAAATCCGTAATACTCGTCCCTAGAGATACGACACAGATGCGGATTCAAGCCATCGAACAAGAAGGGGCTACTGTCATTCAAATTCAGGGGACTTACGATGATGCTTGTATAGCAGCTGAAAAACTGTGTCAAGAAAATGGATGTACCTTGGTCCAAGATACAGCTTGGGAAGGATACGAGGAAATACCCGCGTATATCATGGCGGGCTATTTGACTCATTTCAAAGAACTGGAAGATAGCATTCATCAACTTCCTGAGCCTGCAATAGACTTTGTATTTTTACAAGCAGGAGTGGGTAGCTGGGCAGCTTCTGGGATTTATTATTATCTCAGTCGGTATGGGAAAAACAGACCAAAAATAGTCTTAGTAGAACCAGCAGAAGCCAATGGAGTTTTGACATCTTTCCATGCAGGTGAAAGAGTTCAACCCGATTGTTCTTTCGAAACTATCATGGCCGGACTCAATTGTGGGTTACCATCCTTAAGTGCATGGGAAATTATCCAAGCAGGGGCAGATGCATGCCTATGCATTCCCGATGAGTATACCAAAAAAGCCATGAGACTACTGTACCATCAGTCTGAATCTGACCCTAGCGTCATTGCGGGAGAATCTGGGGCGGCTGGTTTAGCAGGGTTTCTAGCGTTGATGGAAGATCCAGCTTATGAGGTATTGAAAAATCACTTGCACATTACAGAGGAAAGCAAGGTATTATTCTTCAATACAGAGGCGGATACGGATGTGGATAGTTTTAATAAAATCGTAGGTCGTTAGTAATTTTTAATAAACCAATCAACATATTGTTGAATCTGAGTCCCTAAGTAGTAGGGTAAATTGAGTAGTTTGTAGGGTTTGCCTGCGGGAGTTTTTGTTTCTTCCACTTCCAATTTTCCTGCATACACCCGAATTGCATAACCATGGTCTGCTGCATCTAAGAATTGATGCAATGATCTCAGAGAGCCTGTTGCACCTGATTTGATTTCGATAGGAATTAATTTGCCTTCATAAGGATACACCAAATCCACCTCTGCACTGGATTGATTTTTTTCACGTATCCAAAAGTTAGGTTTTTGGTCCGTCAAATCCTGTATGGAAATTATTTCTTGTGTAACCAAGTGCGGGATCAATGCACCCTTGAATGCAGCACTTAATTCTTCCATTTTTAATAATTGGCCTTGAATTCCCAAAGAATAATTGACCAAACCCGTATCTAACAATTGAAGTCTTGGAGACTTTTTCAAATCTGATTGGATAGGGGGAGCTAAATCGGTGGTAGGATAAATCAATCGGATAATTTTTGCATCATCCAACATTCGAAAACATTCCCCAACCTCTCGAGACTTATAATTGGAATTTCCAAAACCCTGAAATTTAACTCGTTTATCAAGAGATAGGGGAGCTGTATTCATGATATGCTTGATCACCCTAACTTCTGAATCATTAGAAGCATATTTTTCAACATCGTTTTTGTAGGTCCCCCAGATACTTTCATAGACTGCAATCAAATCAGATAAGCTTTTCTTCTCAATATCCATTTTCACCACTTCGGGCATTCCTCCAATAATGGCATATCGATGAAAAAGCTCCATTAATAACTTATGGGCTATAGGCCTCAAAGGAATCATTTTCAATTGTTCCAATGCTACATTTTGGTCCATTGCTTCCAAATACTCCAAAAAATTTAATGGATGTAGGTATAAAAATTGAACCCGCCCAACAGGAAAACTTGACACTTTTTTGATAGCAAAGTCCAATAAAGATCCTGCCGCAATCACATGTAAATCCGGAAACTCTTCATAAAAATACCGTAGCAAATGAATGGCTTTGGGCGATTCTTGGATTTCATCTAGAAAAAGTAACGTTTGAGATAATGAGTCAATGGATAAATTCTGAGCTAAGAAAATAGATTCTACAATATCTCGTACTTGATCTAAATCCTCAAAATAAGATTTATCAGATGGTTTTTCAAGGTTCAGAGAGATAAAATGAGTGTATTGAACCGCAAAACTTTTGACCAATGTGGTTTTGCCAACCTGCCTAGCTCCTCTGAGTACCAAAGGTTTTCTATTGGAAGAATACTTCCATTCTTTCAATTTACTGAAAATCTGTCTATTAAAACCCATTTCTACATCTAATTGTCACAAAGTAAAGGCATTTTTTTGGATTTCTTGTCGCAAAGTAAGGGTAATTTTAGTAAAAATTTGTAACAGAATAAGGGTAATTTTGTAAAACCCATGTAACAGAATAAGGGCAAATAACTTAATCAGGGATAAAAAAACCCGGCAGGTTTTGAAAACCTGCCGGGTTTAAACCTCCTGTAAAAGCTTATATCCCCATATCCTTGGCAATCATCTCTGCCAAGTCATAGACTTTTACATCGTGTTCACGCTCCTTATTTTTTACTCCATCAGTCATCATGGTCAAACAGAATGGACAGCCAACGGCAATCGCAGAGGCTCCCGTGGATAGGGCCTCCTCGGTACGCTCAATATTGATGTCTTTTTTTCCGTTCTCCGGTTCCTTAAACATCTGTGCACCACCGGCACCACAACACAAGCCTTTGGTACGGCAACGCTTCATTTCTACCAATTCTACATCTAAGGCTTTGATAACTTCCCGAGGTGCTTCATAGACATCGTTCGCCCTGCCAAGGTAGCAGGAATCGTGGAAGGTGATTTTTTTGCCTTTGAATTCTCCCCCACCTTGCAAGACAACTCTGCCTTGGTTGATGAGCTCTTGCAAAAACTGGGAGTGATGAATCACGTCATAGTTGCCGCCTAATGCAGGGTATTCGTTTTTGATGGTGTTGAAGCAGTGAGGGCAGGCCGTCACCACCTTTTTTACCTCATAGCCATTCAATACTTGGATATTTGCCACAGCTTGCATTTGGAAAAGGAATTCATTTCCTGCACGTCTGGCAGGGTCACCTGTACAGGCTTCCTCAGGACCAAGTACGGCAAAACTCACACCCACTTTATTCAATATTTTGACAAAAGCCTGTGTGACGGCCTTGTATCGATCATCAAAAGAACCGGCACAACCTACCCAAAACAAGATTTCAGGACTTTCACCGGAAGCGGCCATCTCGGCCATGGTTGGAACTTTATATGTAGACATGGGATATTTTAGATTTTAGATGTAAGAATTCAGATTGAAACTATCTTGTTTCTTGTCTCTTGATTCTTGTTTCTTTACTTAATTTCTTCATTCTTCAAGGATTCTGCCCAGTTGAATCGATCGGTTGGGGCAAATTTCCATGGGGAGAAAGAGGTTTCCATATTTTGGAACATAGCATTCCACTGGGCAGGCGTACCTGATTCTTCCATTGCCACATATCTTCTCATCTGTAGAATGATGGACAATGGGTCAATATTTACAGGGCATGCTTCCACGCAGGCATTGCAGGAAGTACAAGCATTAATCTCCTCTTTAGTGATATAATCGCCCAACAAAGACTTGCCATCCTCCAAACCAGGACCACCAGCATCTATGCTTTTGCCCACTTCATCCGCTCGGTCTCTGACATCCATCATGATCTTACGAGGAGAAAGTTTTTTTCCAGTAAGATTGGCAGGGCACTCTGATGTACAACGACCACACTCGGTACAGCTGTAGGCATTCATCACATTCACCCAACTCAAATCATTGATATCTTTTGCACCAAATCTACCTATTTCTGCAGGAGGCTCCGCACTTGCTTCGGTTGCAATTCCCAACATCATATTCACTTCGTTGGTGACCTCGTCCATGTTTTGCATTTCGCCTTTTGGTTTCAAGTTGGAATACCACGTATTAGGGAAAGCAAGGAATATGTGTAAATGCTTGGAATAGGTTACATAAATGGCAAAACCCAAAATACCTACAATGTGGAACCACCAAGCAAAACGTTCGATTGCAATCAAGGCCCCATCGCTCATATTGGCAAATAGTGGCTGAATGAGGCTACTAAAGACTAAGCCATTTAATAAGGTATACTTTTCGACACCACGTTCGGCTAACAATTGATCAGTAGCATTCATGGTCAGGATGGCAAACATCAAGATGATTTCAATTACCAAAATCAAGTTGGCATCCATGGCAGGCCAGCCTTTCATTTCTGGTTTGGTAAAGCGCTCCACTTTCATCACGTTTCGACGGATAAGGAAAGCTACGCAGGAAACCAAGACGGCGATTGCCAAAAATTCAAATACATTCATCGCCACCCCATAAGCAGCACCCAAGAAAGGTGCGAATATTCTATGAGAGCCAGTCAGACCATCGATGATGAACTCAAGCACTTCAAGGTTAATCACCACAAAGGCTACATAAATCAACAGATGGAGGAAAGCAGGTACAAATCGTTTGAACATTTTTTGTTGTCCAAAGGCGACTAGCAACATGGTTTTCCATCGCTTGTCCGATTGATCATTTCGGGTTTCTTTTTTACCCAAGAAGATGTTTCGGCGCAGAAATGATACACGTTTGTACAAAATGTACCCTGCAGCACCCAAAATCAGGACAAAAAGGAGTTGAGATAAAATACTCATATTGTTTGTTTTAGCGTTTTTTGATTGGGTTTATTATAAATTTTTTATTCAAATGATTTGCAAGAAAACTTCTTATTCCTACCTTTGCATCACTTTATCAGACGGTGATGTAGCTCAGCTGGTAGAGCATCGGACTGAAAATCCGTGAGTCGGTGGTTCGAGTCCACTCATCACCACGAGTCCCGAAGCAATTCGGGACTTTTTTTGTTTCTAGACCTTTTGATTTTATTCCTTTGCTAATCATCATTTCTCTTCCAATAACGTGACGCAAAATACAAAATAGTCTGCTTGCATACTATTTTTTCGATTTAATTTAAATTCATTCTAAGTTGGAAATTTTTTCGCATTTTTCTGTAACATTTCCAGTCCCCATGCATCATCTTCCCGAATGAAGTCATTTTTTGAAACACATATCTGGCCTTTAAAGAGCAAACTCTATCGGATGGCATATCTCTGGGTCAAGGACCGGGAGGTAGCAAATGATATGTTGCAGCAAGTCTTCGAAAAAGCTTGGGTAAGAAAAAATGACTTAGAACATATGGATAATCCCACAGGATGGATGGTTAAGGCCTTAAGGAATGAAAGCTTGCAACACTTTCGCTCTACAAGGAAAATTGATCCTCTGGGTGATTTGGACCTAGAGGATTCTACAAAAATCAATGAAGAGGAAAGTACCGATAGAATACAGCTGGTATGGAGGTTTTTGGAAAAACTTCCTGAAAAGCAACGCGAGGTTTTCCTTCTTAGGGAAGTGGAAGGATTAACGTATGAGGAAATAGCCAACTACCTGGAAATCAATTTAGACTAAGTAAAGGTCAATTTATTTAGAGCACGGCAGCAATTGAAAGTCCACTTAACTGGAAAGAAATGAACAAACGGATAGATAATTTATTGGAAAAATATTGGGAGGGGAAAACAAGCTTAGAAGAAGAAAAAGAGCTACGATTTCTTTTGAGTCAGGTAGATGGATCTGAGTCAGCCAAGGAGTTTTTCTCAGGAATCTATGAGTTTTCTCAAATAAATGAAAACGACTTCGAGCAGCCAAAAGAAGTCGTGCCGCTTTGGAAAAGACCTTGGATCGGTTATGCTGCAAGTATAGCTTTGATTGTGGGTGTTGCTTTTGGAATATTTCAACATCAGCAACAAAAAGCAGAACGAGAGGCCTACGAACAGGTCGTGGCAGCTCTATCTCTTATTCAAGAAAATATGCAAAAAGGAAGTGAAGTATGGAAATCCTACAGGAACTACGCCACCTCCAGGCTCCTATTAATTTGTTTGACATTGAATAAAAATACCTATGAAAAAATATTTCTTCACTATTTTCTGCCTTTTCCTACTGGGATCTGCGCAGGCACAGGATGATGCCATCGTCAAGTTCTTTTCCAAATACATGGAAGATGATCGCTTTTCTAGAGTCTACATCAGCCCCAAAATGATGCAAATGGCAGGTGGATTTCTCAAATCTGACAAAGTCTCCGATAACGAAGCAAAAGACCTTGGGGAACTGATATCCAAAATCCGAGGAATCCGAATTTTATCTGCCGATAAAGTAAATGGGAAAACATTTTACCAGGAAGCCATGAGCACCTTGACGAAAAATAAGTATGAGGATCTTATGGATGTTCAAGAAAAAGATTCCAGCGTAAAATTCATGGTTCGGGAGGAAAATGGCCGAATCCGAGAATTATTGATGATCACTGGCTCCAAAGAAAGTTTCACATTGATGAGCATGCTAGGAAATTTCACCTATCAAGACTTGAATATGTTAGCAGAGAAGACAAGCATTCCTGGGATGGAAAAGTATAAGGGGAAATAGGGTGGAAATACAAGGGAAATGCGAAAGACAACAAAAAGTTAGAGTTTCAACTGAAAGAAATTTTAAATGACTAAACCCAATTCTATTATGAAAAAAGTATTCATTATCTCCGCTCTGCTTGTAACACTTGTAGGTAGCAGTTTTGCTCAGAGCAAATCTGTAGAAACCTTATACCAAAAACATAAATCAAATCCAGATTTTTTCCACTTGGATCTTGGAGGAAGTTTTATGAATTTGGCCAAAGGCCTAAATATCCAGCTAAATGATGATGGCGCTGATATCTTATCAAATTCGATAGATCGGATAAAGATGTTTAAATTACCTACATCCGCAGCAAGCAGTGAGTTTAAGGCACTCGCCAAATCCTTGGAAAAAGAAAATTTTGAGCTTCTGATAGAAGCGGGACAAAAATCCAATGCCGTCCAAATTTACTCAAAAGGATCAAAACAAATCAAAGATGTAGTGGTATTGGTAAGTGGAGAAAACGGGGATTACATGGTCTTCGAATTACTGGGCGACTTCAATTCAAAATCCCTTGCTGCTCTTGGGAAAACCTTTGAATAAAACGAGCTTTCAACCTGAAGCGAAAGCGGGAAAAGACTGCCTAAGCTAGAGTTTCTCATGCCTGAACGACCTTTGCTCAGCTTTTGTGTTAAGTAAATGTTCGCTCAGGCATGTTTATTTTGATGAGCCAATATGTATGTATCGATGGATTTTTGATATATGAAAAACAAATCAACTATCAGCTTTAGAAAAAAAATATTCTTTGGTTTTTGTTGTTAAAGAAAGCAAAAGTTTCCTTCGGAAACCGATTGCGGAAAAAGAGAATGCGTATTTTTTATTTTTCAATAATCATCTTATTTTTTTGCCATATCGTTAACGTTTAAACATTTTTATTGAAATATTTGCATCTGAATGAAACTTGTCTCAACTTTGTATCGTTGTCGTAAAGTGAAAGTCGACGAATCATCCCAAATAACCCGCCCCAATCCTGGGAAGAGGGGTATGCTTTCAAAAAGAATTTCTTAAACCTATTAAACTATCATTCAAATGAAAAAAATGTATTCATTGGTGTTTGCCATGCTGATTAGTATGGTGAGTATCGCAGCTTCGGGTCCAGTTGACCGTGAAAGAGGGACTATTTCTTTGAGAGAAATAGAAAAAGGTAAATTGCAGTTATTGTACGGTGAAAATGCTACTAGTACATTGGTAGTAAGAATCTATGACGAAAACCGTGTCATGCTTCAAAGAGATGTCATCAATGCCAAGCAGGCATTTGCTAAGTATTATGATTTCTCCAAATTGGCTTCCGGAATCTATAAAGTGGAGGTATTTGAGGGTACAGAACTAGTTAACTCTACTTTAGTAGATACTACTCCAAGAGTTTCCAAGCCTGTAATTTTCTCAAAAGTAGAACGTACAGATTACAATCAGTTCAAGCTTTTGGTAAACCCATTGCTTCCTTCCAATATGTCGGTATATGTATTTGAAAACGACAAATTGATCCATGAGGAGCGTCTGACGGATACCCAAGGATTCCAAAAGCTTTACAAGATTCAGCGTTTGAATCCAAGAGCAAAGATTGAATTCTTGGTAAAATCAGATGATGGATTCTCTGAATTGATTGCCGTGAAGTAATCTTGTGACGAAAGTTTACTATGTTAATGAAAGCCTCGATTGATTTCGAGGCTTTTTTTTGCATAAACAAATCTGATGGCTGCCATTTAAATGTTTGTTAATCAGCATGAAACCATAAAGCAATACAGCCGTAATTAATAGTCGATAACCAACTATTAGGGTATCCACTCTTAAGATTGCATACTCGAAAATAAATTTCCAAACCAACTAAACTTACACTACTATGAAAACTATTGCTCTCTTTATTTGTGCTTTATTGATCAGTACACCCATGATAGCAGCGGATGATGACAACTTAAATGTACGTGTGCTTCCAACTATCACAGCAAAAAGTACCCAGCCTGTGGTATTCTCTCAATTGGAAAAAGTAGACTTCAATCAATTTAGATTGAAAGTAAATACTTTATTACCCAAAGACATGACTGTGCATGTGTATAAAAACAACAAATTGGTCCATGAGTACACAGTGGAGGAAAGCACCGGATTTTTAAAGCGATACAAAATAAAGGGGGTGAATTCGAGAAGTAAAATTGAGGTAATCCTAAAATCAGAAGATGGGTTTTCACAAAGATTGCGGCTTTAATCTTTATTCTAGATCCACGTTAAAAGATGAATCCCGCATTCAATATTTATATCTACATCTATTGGGGTGATGGCTCCCATCAAATAATCAAAACCAACTAAAAAAGGCTGTCTCTTTTGGGTAGAGACAGCCTTTTCATTATATGAAGAATTTCAAGCGAACAACTTCCTTCTCAGAAAGAAATCTATACCTTCCTCTCGGTAAATCCTTTTTGTCCAAACCGGCATACATTACACGATCGAGTGCAACTACCTCATAGCCCAAGTGAGCAAATATTCTGCGGACAATTCTGTTTTTCCCTACGTGAATTTCCAAACCCAAAATAGTTCGGTCCTTGGATAGCACTTGCATATCATCTACCTGTACTTCTCCATCTTCCAACATCAACCCTTCCAAAATAGCTTCTTCATCTCCTTTGGTAATAGGTTTATCCAAAGTAACCTGATAGATTTTTTTGATCTGATTGGAGGGGTGAGATAGTTTAGCGGCTAATTCTCCATCATTGGTGAAGAGTAGTAGACCTGTAGTGTTTCTATCAAGTCTACCTACCGGAAACATTCGCTCCTCACAAGCATTCGCTACCAAGTGCATCACTGTCTTCCGCTCCATTGGATCATCTGTGGTCGTGATGAAGTCCTTAGGCTTGTTTAATAGCAAATATACAGGCTTTTCGGGATTGATCGTTTTACCTTTGTAAGTAACTCGATCTGTCAAGGCTACCTTGTAACCCATTTCAGTCACCACCTGCCCATTCACCTTAATCTCTCCTTTGGTAATCAACTCATCCGCTTCCCTTCTGCTGCAAATACCAGAGTTAGAGATATACTTATTCAAGCGGATTGCATCCGTATTCTTCTGCTTGTTATGATTCTTTTCTAATCGCTCAAAGTTATATTCTGGTCTCTCTACAGGAGCAGTTTTTTCAAATGGATTTTTGAATTTCTTTTTTCTTGGACGCTCTGAAGAACCACTTTCTTTTGGTACCCAATCAAAAACTGGTTTCTCATCCTTTCCTCTTCCTCTATAAACTGCTTTGCCTTCCGGCTTGGTACCTACCTGATTTTTGGAAAAAGCTGGTTTATCAAAAGAGGGCTTTCGTTCATTGGATTTAGGATATCCTTTTCCTTCGTTTTTTCCAAATGATCTTTTATCCTCAGAATTATCAGAAGGTCTTGAATCAGTTTTTTTCTGATAGCTTTTGCTTCCTTCATTTCTCTGGTCCGAAGATTTACCATACGGTTTTTTATCTCCCGACTTTCCATAAGGTTTCTCCTCTTTGGAAAACTTCCCAAATTTTGAATCTTCTTTCTTAGGTGTGTTGGTGTAAGTACCTCTTAGTCCTTCGTTTTTCTTATTAAAAAATGGTTTTTCGTCTCCTCTTTCAGGTCTTTTGGATCCTGAATCTTCTTTTTGAAAACGTGAATCAGTAGTCTTCTTTTTAGGATAGCTACCGCTTTCTGTTTTAGGGCTTCTTCTACCCTGACCATCACCTGATGGTCTTCTATTATTATCTCTTTTCATATAGATGCAGCATCTCTGCTGGATTAATTTAACCCTTTCACTTTCAGGGCTCAGCACTTCCGTCAAAGGGAATACAAAGGTAGATAAAATGTTTGGATTAATTCGATTTGTTATAAAATGCTTGAACAGCGGCCCTTACCGAGCCATGCGTCAGCAAAGCTTCTTTAGCTATCATCTCATCCAGACCTGTTGCCTCCATGATCATTTTGGTCCCCCTTTTTACCAATTTCTCATTGGAAAGTTGCATATCTACCATTTTATTTCCTTTGACTCTACCAAGTTTGATCATAACAGTCGTGGAAATCATGTTGAGGACAAGCTTTTGAGCAGTACCTGCCTTCATCCGCGTACTTCCTGTCACAAACTCAGGGCCTACTACTACCTCTATAGGAATATCTACTGCAGCAGCCAAAGGGGTTTGGTAGTTACAGGAAATACATGCGGTCAATAATCCAGCATTTTTAGCTTCTTGCACCCCTCCAATAACGTAAGGGGTAGTACCAGAGGCTGCTATTCCGACAATCGTATCATGAGGATTAAAACCAAAAGCTTGAATGTCAAGCCATGCTTGTTTGGGATCATCTTCTGCATTTTCCACTGCTTTGCGAATGGCAGAGTCTCCACCGGCAATTATTCCTACTACCCAGTCATGAGGCACCCCATAGGTAGGGGGACATTCAGAAGCATCCAAAATCCCTAATCTTCCACTTGTCCCTGCTCCAATATAAAACAACCTGCCGCCCTTTTCCATTCTTGGGACAATTGAGGCTACCAACTGTTCGATGGCTGGTATAGCCTTACCAATCGCAGAAGGAACTTTATGATCTTCACGATTGATATTTTGTAGCAGTTCGGAAATCTCCATTTGCTCTAAATTATCATAGTAGGAAGCACTTTCAGTTGTATTCATAATAGTTGTTGATGATATAAGGCAAGACCCGAGATGGGACCTTCCAAAATTAAATTCACATGTATATCGTGATCATATGCAGCACTTCGCAAGATGTCACTGTTATAAAACGCTATGGATCCTACAAAATTAACAGGCTTCTTTTTGTAGTCATCGTACTTCATGATATGTTTTTTGAAAAACTCCACGAAAGACTGGTAATAGAGCATGTAACAATAAGGCTCATGCTTATGATCGGTAATAAATCTACAAAAACTAGCCATATATCTTCCAGGAAATGGTCTTTGATACACATGTTCAATGATTTGCGGATTATCTAGTTGAAACTTTTCCAATACCAAATCCCTAATTTTCTTTGGCATTTCTTCATGAATAAAATCTGCTAAAAACCGCTTACCTATATAAGCTCCACCACCCTCATCACCCAAAATATATCCGGGTGCAGGTCTTTTGGCTATTATCAATTCACCGTCATAATCACAAGAGTTAGACCCCGTTCCTAGGATACAGGCAATTCCTGCCCTACTACCACAAGTAGCACGAGCAGCGGCCATCAAATCATGGTCCACGACGATTTCTGTTCTTTTAAAAATACTTCTCAAAGCAGCCTCCACTTGCTGCCTGTTTTTATGGGAAGTACATCCAGCACCGTAATAGTAAATGCTTTCGACTTCTTCACTTAAGTTCATCAAAAAATCAACCTGTAGCTCTTGGGCCATTTCTTCAGAAGTTTGATAGTTGGGATTGAAACCAATTCCTCTAAATTGGGAAATTTCCTTGTCCTTAGTTATCAGCCTCCAATCAGTTTTGCTGGCACCACTATCTGCAATCAATATCATATCAACTGTCCAATTGGTTCAAATTTGAGAAAAACATTTGCCGTATGTGGTGCATCTTCCAATTCTTCCGTCAAATCCTGTCCTGCCCAGTGCTCATAGTGCTTTCCATTTTTCCATAAACGTGAGACACTCACATCATAAATTACTCCTTTGTATGCCACCCAGATTTCAGGTTTATCTTGACCATTTCTAAGAGCTAATTGTTGTTTGGTATACCCTTTCATCAAAATAGTTTCAGTTGGGCATTGATCCAGCGCTCAGGAATCTCTCCCTTTTGAGCTGTTTGATAATCCAAATAGCTACAAGGTATGATGTGATTTCTGTCGTACTTATTTTCTGTGTGAAAGGGAACCTCCATCCACCATTTTTCACTACGCTTACTTTTATAGAAGACAATAAAAGCAGGATTATCATCCAAAGATACGGTATATTTTATATAGTCTGAACTGGCAAAGCTAAGTGAATCTCTACGCTCGTAAAAACCATCTATGAAATACCAAATCATCGTTGCAATTACTGAAGCTGTTTTATTGCGGGTATCATCATAATAAGGCTGATAACCGTAAATCCCTATGGAAGAAAGTTTTTCATTCATCCCAGCAAACCGACACAACTGACATGCCTCTTCTCCTGAAAGTCCAAAAGGTTGTGCATCATATGCCCCAGGAGCATCGGATGACTGAATGGAAGAAACATCTATACTCAACATATCAGTATTTCTGATGATAGGCTCTACTTCTTTAAAATTACCTTTTAACAAGCCCAATCTCAAATGCTCGAAATTTAACTTTTCCAATGCATTGGTTAACTCCTTATCCACCAAGAAACTCTGATAGGCTAACTGACTATAATTGAATAAATAATTCGGCTGGTGTAATATTATGGATTGGGAGTGGCAATCCGCAGCAGGCCCCTCATCCTCCATATCGATTTTTGCATCAACCGTAACCACACTGATCAATTTATCCATGGCTTCGTAGGACAAATATTGCCCTACATCCAAATCATGAGACCCTCCAAAAAATATGGGCAAAATTTGTTGGTTCATCAAGAATTCACCTACTTCCTTCATCAGCTGAATGGTATCTTTGTAAGAATCCCCACACTTAAGATTACCCAAATCAGCAATCTTATATAATCCTTCTCCTTTCTTTAACGCATATAATTTTTCACGAATATCAACGACTCCACGCTCAATACTATCACCTTTGGATACACCTCTCTTTTCGGTAAGACCAATGAGTGCCAATTGAATTCCTCGAAGGTCGGGAAAGGTTTCTTGATGAACTTGAATAGATTTTACAAAAGCATTGGTAGCGTAAGTATTATTGAAAAAGGAATCGGAAATGGGATTAAAATATTCGGATAGATTCATGGATATCTCTTGACGTAATCCCAAAATAAGTAAAAAATGTACTGAAATAAAAAAGGTCCTGCAGAAACAGGACCTTTTGTTGATTAACCACCGAAGTCGTCAAATCGTATATTTTCTTGCGGTATTCCCAAGTCATCCAACATTTTTAGAACTGCTGCATTCATCAATGGAGGACCGCAAAGGTAAAATTCGATTTCATCTGGATCAGAGTGATGCTTTAGGTAATTATCCCACAAGATTTGATGGATAAATCCTACATAACCATCTCCATCATCATTCAAATCTTTTTTCACGTTCCAGTTATCTTCTGGCAAAGGCTCAGACAAACCTATGTAGAATTTGAAGTTAGGGAAATCCTTTTCAATATTTCTGAAATCTGGAAGATAGAATAGCTCTTTCTTAGAACGACCTCCGTACCAATAAGAAACCTTCCTGTCAGATTTTTCCGTATGGAACAAGTGGAAAATATGAGATCTCAAAGGAGCCATACCAGCACCACCACCAATATAAATCATCTCTCGCTGAGTAGGATTGATGTGGAATTCTCCGTAAGGACCTGAAATGGTTACTTTATCACCTGGTTTTTGTGCAAACACATAAGAAGAACAAATACCTGGATTGACATCCATCCACTTATTGTTAGCTCTATCCCATGGTGGAGTAGCAATACGGATAGTTAACATTACAATGTTACCTTCAGCAGGGTGGTTAGCCATAGAGTACGCTCGGAAAATCTCCTCGTCGTTTTTCATCACTAAATCCCACATTTGATACTTATCCCACTCTTCCTTATACACATCTTGCTTGTGACCCAAGTCAGGATGTGGAGTGATATCGATATCTTTAAAATTAACAGTGGTAGGTGGAACATCTACCTGAATATAGCCTCCTGGTTCGAAGTGTAATGTTTCTCCTTCAGGTAATTTTACGACAAATTCTTTGATAAATGTAGAAACGTTGTAGTTGGACACAACTTCACACTGCCATTTTTTGATGCCGAAGATTTCATCAGGAATACGGATTTTCATATCCTGCTTCACTTTGACTTGGCAAGTAAGTCTAACTTTTTCTTGCTTTTCAGCTCTACTTAGGTGACCTTCTTCCGTTGGAAGTACTTCTCCTCCTCCATCTTCAATCACACATTTACACATGGCACATGTACCACCCCCTCCACAAGCAGAAGGAAGAAAAACCTTGTTATTGCTCAATGTGTTAAGCAAAGTCGAACCAGCTGCTGTAATGATTTCCTTTTCACCATTGATAAGGATTTTAACATCGCCGGAGGCAACAAGCTTAGATTGGGCAAACAACAAAAGGAAAACGAGTAGCAAGATAATAATCGTAAATGCTACAATCGAAGTAATAATTACTGAACCCATTTAATGTTAATTTAACTTTTTTATTTTCAGTACAACCCCAATTTTGGGAACACAAATATATTTACTAAATCCATTAAAACGACCTTTTCAAGGTTAAATTTGTGTTTTTATGGATTTTAAAGTCTTAACGGATATCCTGATTAATTGTTGAGTAAATTGAGCAAAGTTGTCAATCTGTTTTTCAACTGCCTTCTATCGATGATGAAATCCAAGAATCCATGCTCTAGAACAAACTCTGAACTTTGAAATCCTTTTGGTAAATCTTTACCTATAGTCTCACGGATCACACGTGGTCCTGCAAAACCGATTAATGCTTCTGGTTCAGCAATATTAAAATCCCCCAACATAGCATAAGATGCTGTCACACCTCCCGTAGTAGGATCAGTTAATAAAGAGATGTAAGGAATGCCTGCTTTATCCAAAAGCGCCAATTTTGCGGATGTTTTAGCCATCTGCATTAAGCTAAATCCAGCCTCCATCATACGGGCACCCCCTGATTTGGAGATCATCAAAAAAGGGATTTTATTTTTTAAGGAATAGTCAATCGCTCTAGCAATCTTTTCTCCTACTACTGAACCCATTGAACCTCCAATAAAGCCAAAATCCATACAGGCTACCACTAGATCCAAGCCGTTCATTTTGCCATAGGCAGTCCGTACAGCATCGTTGAGTTCGGATTTTTGTATACTTGCCTCCACTCGTGCTCTGTAGGGTTTAGTATCTACGAACTTCAAAGGGTCGCCTGACTTCATATTCTTGTCCAACTCCGTGAACTTATTGTTATCAAAAAGTATCTCAAAGTATTCTTTGGATCCGATTTTTACATGAAAATCATCATCTGGACACACATAAGAATTGTTTTTGAGTTCACGTGTATGGATGATGTTGCCTTGAGGAGTTTTAAACCAAAGTCCATCAGGAGCATCTTTTTTATCTTCCGTAGAAGTCTTGATGCCTTTATCTGTTCTTTTAAACCAAGCCATAATTTCTTTTTTTGGGCTGAAATTTCCACTTCAGGGACTACAAATTTAAAGGTATATTCCATTAAATAAAATTCACCCTAAAATATGGATACAAATCGTCCAACGCAGAACCTTCAAAAAAGATGGATTTCTTGGAAAATTAAAGTTTCATTGGAAAATAAAAGAAAGTGTATCCAAAGTGGATTTTTGAAATATAATTTCTGAATTTTAGCTGTCAATCAACCCCACCCTTTACTATGGCGCTCAGCACCTTGTTAGTCGTATCAGGAATTATACTTTTGATTGCATACTTCACTTATGGCAAGTATGTGTACAAAAAATTTAAACTCACTGATGAAAGGCCATCTCCTGCCCACACCTATGAAGATGGGATAGATTATGTTCCAAGCAAACCAGTTGTAGTATTAGGGCATCATTTTGCGTCCATAGCAGGAGCAGGTCCAATCGTAGGCCCTATCATTGCGGTTACGTTTGGATGGGTACCGGCGGTTATTTGGATTTTGGTAGGTGGAATTTTCTTTGGGGCCGTCCATGATTTGGGTAGTTTGGCCGCATCCCTACGCAATCAAGGAAAATCGATTGGGGTGATTATTCAGAACAATATTGGTAAAAAAGGCAAGCAGTTATTTATTCTGTTCAGTTTCTCCACACTCATATTAATTATAGGAGTATTCGCAGATATTATCGCCAAGACTTTTGTCAATAATCCTGGAGTAGCTTCCGCCTCAATTCTATTTATTTTATTAGCTGTCAGTTTTGGATTAGTCAATAAACTCGTTGGCGATAGCAAAAAAGCATTTATCCTAATCTCCGTAATAGGAGTGTTACTGATGTATTATTTTGTGTATTTGGGCATGCAGTTGCCATTTGAGTTGGGGTACCAAACATGGGTTTATATCTTACTAGCTTACGCATTTGTCGCATCCGTAGCTCCCGTATCCATGTTGCTTCAACCGAGAGATTATTTGAATAGCTTTTTGTTGTATGGATTGATTCTAGCCGCTGTCGTGGGTGTATTCATCGCCAATCCTGAGATTACTATGAGTACAGAGGTATACATCACAGCAGATAATTTGGGTTACTTGTTCCCGGTATTGTTTGTGACTATTGCATGTGGGGCTATTTCAGGTTTTCATTCCTTGGTTGCCTCAGGCACTACATCCAAGCAATTAGACAAAGAAAGTGATGCTAAGGTTGTTGGCTTTGGAGGCATGTTGATCGAATCATTTCTTGCTATCATATCTGTGGGAGCCGTAATCGTCTTAAGCAGATCTGAATACCTAGAGCGATTGGGTCAAGAAGGCCCTGTACCTCTTTTTGCCAGTGGATTGGGAGCCATGATCGCCTCCATGGGTATTTCGGAGAGTTTTGCTGTTGGCTTTGTAGCCCTGACCGTTTCTGCCTTTGCATTGACTACTTTAGATACTTGTACCCGATTGGCACGCTTTACCTTGCAGGAGTATTTTGATGATATCAAAAGTCCAACAGCCTTGAAAATCTCCCAAAACAGATATCTCTCAACCTCAATTGTGGTTGTGCTTTCTGTGATGCTATTGGCTTCGGGTAGCTTTACCACCTTATGGCCGATTTTTGGCTCTGCTAATCAATTGCTTGCGGCATTGGCCTTGTTAACCATCGCCGTATGGCTCATCCGCCAAAAAGTGAATGCCACCTTTGTGACCATTCCCATGTTTTTTATGTTTACGGTCACACTGACATCTTTGGGATTGTTTGCTTGGAAGAATTTCCAAGCAGAAGTATATGTATTGGCAATTATTGCCAGCCTCTTATTTATACTATCGCTAGCCTTGATTACCTTGGCATCGAGGAGTTTGAAGAAGGAGTTGGAGCCAAAAGAAAACGTGGTGTCCTAGATATTTAGCGCTTGTAAAACTAGAAAAGTAAAGTAGATTGAATATCTTAGGTTTCTTAATCTCATCTTTTTAAAACTGGGAGCTATTAAATATTCATGCAAACATCCAATTTTTCATACCTAGCATCTGAATTTCCAATTCTTTATAATATCGGGCAATCGGCTGAATTCAACCTCTATCAGGATCCAGTAACTAGCTTGTGGAAGTTGCGACAATTCGGTGAAAGGGTTAGCGAATTGCTTTTTGAATTGCATCACCTGGACTTTCCTTACGACAATTCCTTTCACGGCAGATTGAAGACTTTGGAGTATGAAAATGTACTGCCCTCCCAAGTAAAAGACCTCCTGCATACCATTAAGCATAAAGGGAATAAAGCTGTTCATGATAACAAAGGATCCTTAGAAGATGCCAAAGGTTTGCTTTTTTCCACTTTCAAAATCGCGAAGTGGTTTTACCAAACCTATTCCGATGAAAATGATGACCTGAGTACCGTGAAGTTTCACTTGCCGGAAAATAAGGATGCGAGACATGCATTGCATGTACTGGAACAGGAATATGCGGACTTGCAAGTGAAGTTTGAGAAACTGCTCAATGAAAGAAGCATATCAGAACTTCCAAAAGAAAAACAGCAGGAAATCCAGACCCGCTCACAGAAAGCTGCCCGAAAGATAGAAATGTCAGAGGCGGAAACACGCTTGCTGATAGACGAGCAACTCCGAGCTGCGGGTTGGGAAGTAGATACGCAACAGCTCAATTTCAAAAAGAACAAATCCCTGCCTCAACGAGGCAAGAATCTAGCCATTGCCGAATGGCCCTGTGGCAGCAAATGGGCCGATTACGCATTATTCATAGGCTTTGACCTGTATGGAATTGTTGAGGCCAAGAAATATGCAGCCGATATTTCCACTGACTTGAGCCAATCCAAAATCTATGCGGAATTGGTAGAGACCAAACACGAGGCAGCGCTCTTGGGAGAATGGCAGGGTTACAAGGTACCTTTTTTATTTTCTACCAATGGAAGACCTTACCTGGAACAGATCAAAACCAAAAGCGGGGTTTGGTTCTTGGATGTGAGAAATACCCACGGGCGATCCAAAGCCCTGCAAGGCTGGTACAGTCCAGAGGGTTTGGTCAAGTTGTTAGAAAAAGACCTGCAAGCCTCCGAAGAAAAATTGAAAAGCGAGACGGTGGACTTTTTGGAAAGTGCAACGGGCTTATGGTTGAGAAAATATCAGGTTCAGGCCATTCAGGAACTGGAAAAAGTCTTGTTAAACGAACCACATCGCTCCAGGTCTTTGATTACCATGGCTACGGGAACAGGTAAAACCCGAACCATCATCGGTCTCTGTTACCGCCTGATTCAGTCTAATCGCTTTCAAAGAATCCTGTTTCTAGTAGATCGGACATTGCTTGCGGAGCAGGCTATGAATGCCTTCAAAGACAACAAAATCATTGGCCTCAATACTTTTGCTGAAATCTATGGAATCAAAGAATTGGGCGAGAAGATGCCTGAACTCGATACCCGTCTCCATTTTGCGACCGTGCAGGGAATGGTCAAGCGAGTATTTTACAGCGAAGAAAACCAAGTGCCACCTGTAGACCAATACGATTGCATCATCATCGATGAAGCGCATAGAGGATACTTGATGGATCGGGAAATGGACGAGGAAGAATTGGATTTCAAGGATCAGCGGGATTATGTAAGCAAATACCGCATGGTTTTGGATTACTTTGACGCCTTTGCCATCGGGCTGACCGCCACGCCGGCATTGCATACCACGGAGATTTTTGGCCCTGCGGTCTATACCTACTCCTATCGGGAGGCGGTGATCGATGGCTATTTGATAGACCACGAACCGCCATACATCATCAAAACTGAACTGGGTGAAGAAGGGATTACTTGGGAAAAAGGCGCCAAACCTAAAGCTTTGGATCGAGAGAATAACCAAATCGTGGAATTGGAAACCCTGGAAGACGAACTGAAAATCGACATTGCTGGATTCAATAGAAAAGTTATCACGGAGGGTTTTAACCGAACCGTTATCCAATATTTGGTACAGGAATTAGACCCCGATGGAGAGGAGAAAACCTTGGTTTTTGCCGCGACCGATGAACATGCCGATATGGTGGTACAATACCTGAAAGAAGAATTTGCGGCTATTGGTGTGGAGGTGGGCGATGATGCTATAAAAAAGATTACAGGACGTACACATGATCCTAAAGAACAATTGAAGCGCTTCAAAAATGAAAAGTATCCCAATATTGCTGTAACAGTTGACCTGCTGACCACAGGGATCGATGTGCCGGCTATCTGCAACTTGGTCTTTATCCGAAGAATCAAATCCAGAATCCTCTACGAACAAATGCTTGGCCGTGCCACCCGCCGCTGTGATGAAATCGGCAAGGAAGTATTTAAGATTTATGATGCGGTGAAGATTTACGAAACTTTGGAGGACTTTACCCAAATGAAACCCGTGGTAGCCAATCCCAAAGTCAGCTTTCAACAATTGGTGGAAGAATTGAAAGACATCACGCAGGGTGAACGGGCGAAGAGGCAAGTGGATCAATTGGTTGCCAAGATACAACGGAAGAAGAAATACATCGAAGGGGAATACGAGGAAAAGTTTGCCTACAATACCAAAGGAGCGGAACCTGATGCATTTATCGAGGCCCTGAGAAATCTGGAAACACCCGCTGCTGTTGAAAAAATCATGGAGGTCTCCAGTCTGTGGAAGTTTCTCGATGAACTGAAAGCCGATGTGAGTTTACCCTTGGTATCTGAACATGAGGATAAATTCTTGGGAATCGAGCGGGGCTATGGTAAAGCCAAAAAGCCCGAAGATTACCTGGACAACTTCGCGCTCTTTATCCAAGAAAATCAAAATAAAATTGAAGCTTTGAAGATCGTCTGTAGTCGTCCTACCGAATTGGATCGCAAGGCTTTGAAGGAACTGATGCTGGCATTGGATCAGGAAGGCTACAATGCCCCTACCCTCAATGCAGCATGGAAAGCTGCCAAAAATGAAGATATTGCAGCGGATATCATTTCCTACATTCGCACACTTTCTCTGGGGAGTTCGCTGATCAGCCATGAAGATCGGGTCAAAAAATCCGTAGACAGCATCCGAGGGATGAAAACTTGGAACAAAACCCAGCTCAAATGGATAGACCGTTTTGAAAAGCAACTGCTTAAGGAAACAGTTCTTCGAAAAGAAGACTTGGACGAAGATCCCTTTGATGAAGCCGGAGGGTTCGAACGACTCAATAGGATTTTTGAGGAGCAACTGGAGGAAGTGATCGCCCAAATCAACCAAAATTTATACGCTTAAGCAAGTATTATGAGTGCTGAACAAATAGCCAAGAAACTGTGGGATTTATGTAACGTACTTCGTGATGACGGAGTGACCTATCACCAGTATTTGAATGAACTGACGTACATTCTCTTCCTGAGATTGTCTGAGGTGAAAAAGTTCGATCAGGACATTCCCGAAAAGTACCGATGGACCAACCTGAAATCCATCAAGGATAACAAGGAGCTTTTTGATACCTACAGGGACTTGCTTGCTAATTTGGGCACACTATCCACCAATGCCGCCATTACAGAAATCTATACCAATGCCTCCACCACCCTTCGTAAGCCTGTCAACCTGCGTACGCTGATCACCAATATCGATCAGATCGACTGGTTTGAGGATGAGGAGCAAGATAAGATCGCCAGTATCTATGAGGAATTGTTGGAAAAAAATGCGGGAGAGAAAAAGAGCGGTGCAGGGCAGTATTTTACCCCAAGACCTTTGATCAATGTGATGGTGGAATTGCTCGCTCCCAAAATCGGAGAGCGATGGAATGACCCGGCAGCAGGAACTTTTGGTTTTATGATCGCGGCGGATGAATACCTTAAGCGCAAGTATGACGATTACTACGCTCTCAGTCAAACAGAGCGGAATTTCCAGATTCACGAGGCCTTTTCAGGCTGCGAACTCGTACAGGATGCCCATAGACTGGCTTTGATGAATGCCAAGCTGCATGGCTTGGAAAGCCCAATCGCTATGGGAGATACCTTGACCGAATTGGGGAAAAGTTTTAAAAACTACGATGGGGTTCTTGCCAATCCCCCCTTCGGTACCAAGCAGGGCGGAGAGCGCCCCACTCGAGATGACTTTACCATCAACACGTCCAACAAGCAGCTCAACTTCCTGATGCATATCTACCGCTCCCTGAGAAGGGATACGGGTACGGCAAGGGCAGCAGTGGTACTGCCTGATAACGTACTCTTTGAAGATAACGATGGTCAGAAAATCCGCCGTGACTTGATGGAAAAATGCGACCTGCATACCGTGCTACGCTTGCCAACAGGAATTTTCTATGCAGCAGGTGTGAAGACCAATGTGCTGTTCTTTACCCGAGGCAAAAAAGAAACCGACAATACCCAGCGGGTATGGATTTACGATATGCGTACCAATGCCCCGAGTTATGGGAAGCGCACCCCTTTTACCAGAGATGCCTTTGCGGATTTTGTAAAAGCTTATACTGGAGGAATGGGACTGGAAGCCGTGAAAGACAGCTACGATGGCAGCATAGACGATGCCAAGCGTCAAGCCATTCAAGACCCCAGATGGCAGGTCTTTACCCGGGAGCAGATCGCTGCCAAAAACGATTCCTTGGACATTGGCCTGATTGAAGATGAAAACATCAGCAAAAATTCAGACTTGGGCCAGCCCTTGGACATTGCGAAGCAGGCAGCCGCGGAATTGGATGCCATTAAAAAAGAGTTGGACCAGATAATTGGGTTGTTAGGATGATGGAGGAAAAGTTACCGAAAGGATGGAGTTCCAATTCACTTAAAGACCTTTTAAGCTTTGTGATTGGAGGAGATTGGGGCAAAGATCCAAATGATATCTCTGATGAGGATTATATCCCAGTAGCAGTAATAAGGGGAAGTGAAATTAAAAACTGGAGAAAAGACAAAGGCAGTACTGCCTCAATTAGGGTTATCAAACAGAATAGTTTGAAAAAAAGAAACCTGATTGAGGGAGATATATTAATTGAAATTAGTGGAGGAGGGCCTGATCAGCCAGTAGGTAGAGTTATTCTAATTGATGAGGATACACTCTCCCAGAATAGCGACCTTCCAAAAATTGGAACGAATTTCCTTAGACTACTTCGGGCTAATCAAAAATTGATAAACGCTTCTTTTTTAAATTATTATCTATCTTTCTTTTACATAACTGGAAAAATAGTAGAATACCAAGGAGGAAGTAATAATTTAAGAAACTTGAAATACAAGGAATTTGAAAAAATTCAAATTCCATACCCGTCCCTTCCCGAACAGCAGCGGATCGTAGCCAAATTGGATACCTTGTTTGGGCATTTGGATTGGGTACGGGAGAAGTTGGACTGGATACCAGCCTTGCTGAAAAACTTCCGTCAGCAGGTCCTGACCCAAGCGGTGACGGGGGAGTTGACGAAGGAGAAAATGAAAATTGTTCCTTTGGGCGAATATCTTGAAGATATAAAATATGGGACTTCAAAGAAATCAGAATATAAAGTTGAAGGTGTGCCAATTTTAAGAATTCCAAATATTGATGTAGACAAAGGAGTAATTTCAATTTCAAATATGAAATATTCCAAATTAGACGAGAAAGAATATGAAAAATTGAAGCTAAGAGAAGGAGATATTCTAATTATTAGATCAAATGGTAGTGTATCACTTGTTGGACAATCTGCAATTATCCAAGAAAAAGAAATAGATTTTGCTTATGCAGGATATTTAGTAAGATTAAGATCTGTAGATGATTTACTTCCAAAATTTCTTAACTACATATTGAAAAGCAATTTTTTAAGGAGTCAAATAGTAGAAACTTCTAGGTCAACCAGTGGGGTCAATAACATAAATACCACCGAAATCAAATCATTGAGAATTCCCTTAACTAGTGTTGAAAATCAAAGAGCAATAATTGATAGAATAGAGATGCTATTCAACCTTGCCGACAAAATCGAATCCAAATATGCCTCTTTGAAAGCCAAGATTGATCAGTTGCCACAGGCGATTTTGGCGAAGGCATTTCGGGGGGAGTTGGTGGAGCAGGAAGTAAAGAGGTATGAGGTGGTGGAGAGAGAAGGGTTGATGGCGGCGGAGGGTAAAGAAAGGTATGGAATCGAGTAAATTATTTAAACGGTTTGTAAAAAATTAACCTATTGCTTAATTTTGACGTGAAAAGAAAAGCAGAACTAATAAAGATTTCGGAAAATGGCAAAAAGGCCTTTTACTTGGATAAAGATAATTCCAAGGAAATAATGGCTTTTTTGCAAGCCGATACTGCTAATCTTAAGAAGTTCAATACTGCTTTAGAGTTGATTTTAAACCACCGAGCCCCAAGGGATATTTACGATAAAGAAAATTTTGAAAATGGATGCGAACATGTCACGGCCATAAAATTGTTTAAAGGAAAGAAAAATCCCCGAATTTACTGTCAGCAGTTTACTGATGGTGAAACGGAACGATTTGTAATCATCGGTGTTGAGCTTCTAGAAAAGAAGAAGTCTCAAAAACTTACAGCAGCAGAAAAAAGTATCATTAGAAGAGTTGCGAAATACGAATACGATTTAACCCAAACAACATGACGAACTCAATCAAACAAGAATGGGATGCACTTTTTAACAGTATATCACAAGAAGATCTCATCGCCTCCAAGGCCAATGTATTGGCTATGCAGTTTTTAGGATTGGTTGACCAAAAAATGGAGGAGCAAAATATCAGTAAGAAAGTACTTGCTCAAAAAATCGGAACTTCGGCTTCTTTTATCACTCAAATGTTTAGAGGAGATAGAAAACCCAACTGGAATATTTTGGCCAAAATGTCTATGGAACTTGGTTTGGAGTTCAAGGTTATGACAGAGGAAAAGATTAATGAAAGAGTTTCTGAGGAGTTGATGGCATACCATCAGCGTTGGACCAAGTCCCAAGAATACCTTAAGTTAAAAGATCAAGTCACCAATCCTCAAATTGTAATGGCGGTAAGTCATGCTGATAAGGATGTAATAGCGATGGCAGGATGAAAGCTAAATTTTCACCATTACAGTTATTGGATTTCAAGTTATTGGAATCGCATGTTGAGTTTGTAATTCCGAAGGAGTCAGAAATTGATGTCAAGGAATTATTTCAATCCTATTCAGTGGATATTGATTTTAGACTCCGGGAAAATGAAAAGACGAATGAAATCCTACTTTTCACCACTATTGAGGTCAATGAAGATGTTGAAAAATCTCTTCCCGGGTATAAAATTATGGTAGAAGGAGGCGGTACGTTTCGTATTCAAAACCCGCAAGCCCTTGAAGAGAATCTCAAAAACAACCTGATCCAATTCTCCACCCTGAACATGATGATCAATAATCTCCGGAACATCATTTATCAAATTACAAACTTGGGGCCTATGGGCGGGTATTTATTGCCTCCGATTGATATCACACAGTTATTGAGGGATAAGGCGGGGGAAGGAAAGCAGGAGGAGTAATTTTATTCCATTTTGGTTCTAGCCCAACCATATGCATATTCCAAAATACAATTTGATATCTCTATCATCACCAATACCGCTTCAATTCTATGTAGATCAGAAACGGTTTTCGAATCATACTTTGATATATAAGTTCCTACAGTTGAGGTTTCTAAATCTACATCTACTATTGGATTGAAAATATGCTTGGAACTAAAATGGATATATCCTGAGGTATTGATGTAAATCTCTTTTATCCAAGGGAATTCTTCAGATGCTTTGTTTCTTAAATACCAGTCATTAAGCCCTTGTTTTGGGTTTTCTTTATGAAAGAACTCTTCCACTTTTTTCCCTTTCATTACCTCGTTGGCAAAATCGTGAGGGTCTTCTACGAGCCATGCGGCATACAGCCTAAAGAAGGTGTCCAAATATGGCCTTACTAGATGGGAGGCGGCTAAATAGTTTTTTGAGTCCATCAATACCAAAAATCCTTCAATTAATGAAAGGGCCCTGGAATAAGCCCCATTCAAATAATAATCCAAATGAAACAAACCTTTACCAGAAACTTGGCTGACATGAAACATCAATAAAAATCTTTGTTCATAGCTTTTTAAAATCTCTTTGAAGACAAAAAGAAATTGTGGCAACTCTTCATCCTTGTAGTCTCCGGGAACTCCTAAGTCTTTTATTAAAAATGGTGTCCAAAAAGCAAAGCTTTCTGGTTTAACAATTTTATTTGATTGGATTAAGAATCCATGAGAAGTTTTATCATCGCTTTCCAAAAACTGTCCTAAGATCCATTTTCTGGAATCGGTAATTTTTTCATTAGATAGGATTACTATTTGTCCAATCTCAGGGAGCTCTGATTGTATTTCTCTCCAGTTTAGCATATAGTTAGAGTTTAGTAAAAACATCAACCATCAACTTCAATTCATTCAAAATCGGTGTGAGCAAATCTTCTGTGTCTTTACTGATGATCAGACTGTATCAGGCGGATTAGTTATAACCCTAGCAATTAGCATTTTAATCATCATAAAAGCCCTGTATTTTTCATTAATAAGGGATTGATCTTAAAAAATTGTATTATTAGGTATTGAAAGATCTGCTTGTATGATTCCACTAGTTAAATCAGTTACATTTGTTGAGGAGCTTGTATACCAAAACAGCGCTCCGATGGTCTTTTTATGTGATGATTTTGAGACGTATTATTGCAAATCAAAACTGGATAATCAAGACCATGATTTTTTAGTCTATGAGTTGATAGGAAGCCGATTAGCCAACTATTTTGGAATAGCTACACCAGCTATTGCATGGGTTGAATTTGATATGGAGTCCATAGGTCCAAACTTTTTTCAAAAAAATTATACTTTAGAACATGGAGACATCTTGTTTGGCTCAAAGTTTATTGGACCCAATGACCACCTAGACAAAACTGGTAAGTTTAATATTAAAAACGTGAAACAGTTTTCTAAGTTGGTCAATCCAGAGGACCTGTTGAAAATTACAATAATGGATGTTCATTTAAACAATACGGATCGAAACGATGAAAATTACAATCTGCTGATTCAGACAGAAGAAAGAAAGTATTATGCCATTGACCACGCGGAAATATTTGGTGGGCCTGCATTGAAAGAAAGGTTTACCCCTAAAGGAGAACCCGTTTTAGGACAGAAATTACTCAGTGCTTATTTATTGAAAAATGTTCTCAAATACCTATCTTTCCAAAAAATCGATGAAATTGTAGAAAAATACTTTGCTAGCTGCAATATTCAACTAGCTAATGAAATTGGATTAGTATTTGATTCATTACCAGATTCTTGGACTGTAAGTGAAGGTTTGAAAACCAGAGTCCTGGAATATACATTAGATGAAAACAGATTAAATTTAATCAAGTTATTGATAGCAAAAAGGTTCCACGAATTGAAAAAAAAGAAATGAAAAATCTCGTTGTCCCTATATCTATTAAGTTAAACTCGCTTACGGGTGATGTAATTACTATTGGTTTGTTGGCTTTTAATGAACGTGATACCTTCTTTAATTTTTCTTATGAAAAACTAAAAATGGCCAAACACTTTTTGGACAATAGCTCAATGACTTATATTGAACATGCACTAATAGGAATGGGTGAGTCTTTTTTAAAGGATACCGATAGGGATGGGCTTGCTTTTGCAAGGACGGTTCTCAATGAAAAGTATATCGATTATTTATCTAAATATTCTAGGGGACTCTTAAAAATCGGTGAACCTAAAGGATTTGCCTTGCCACTCGATGAGGACACCTTTTTGAAAGCATTCAAATCCTTCGTTGGGGCAGATCCAGGAAAAAAATCGGTAAATGCCCCATTTAGCATGAGAAGAGAAATGACAAATTTTCTGAAAAAAGAGGCATTTGAAAAAATTGACACTTTGTATACAATTAATCCCTCCATTATCCCAGGAATCTATGCGCCTCACAAATTAGACTTTATTGGGATCAATGGTAGCCCCTATGCAGGTCTAGCCGTTGATTTCACTAAAGAGGAAGGTGAAGTTGATAAAACGATACTAACTTTTAGATATATAGCAAATGGATTGGCGGTTAGGGCAAGTAAATTTGGTATGGGTTTGGGAAAATATGAACTTTATTTCAACATTCCTGAGTCTAAAGAAAATAAGAGGCTGTTGGATATGGCCAGAAAAGATAACACCAAAGGTTTTGAAATGATTGAATTTGAAAAAACTGATCGTATTATTAAGTATATTGAAAGTAATGATTTTAGGAAGTTTTCTGAATCTGAATTAGCAAGTGCCTAAATAATCACCAAAAATCTAAACTCCAAGATATAAACGTACAATAATAGAATATGCTTCAACAAGCCATGGAATATTTTATTTTATTTTCATGGAACAGAAAATCTAAGATTGATTTCAGAAAATTACCTCAAGCTATTGGATTACCAAGGAATGGAGCACTCCAATAGCTTTTCCCAGCTTTTGTTCTGGGCCTTAGCGGAGGAGTAAATCAGCATTAGTAAGGCAGCTGACTTATAAATAAGAAATTGATGGACGCATAAAAAAAATACTAGTCTTCGTTAATTTTAGTTAACCGCCCACCGCCTTTTTAAGAATTTACCTAGTTTTAAGGTATGCATTCTATTTTTAAGTACAAATCCTTTTGTGTTAATCTCATTTTAGCGGGATCAATCTTGTGCTCTTCCTGCAAAAATGAATCTGCTCCAGAAAAAACAGTAGCTTTAAATTATTCCATCGACACAGTCCTCATCGACTCCAAAAATGAAATCTTGTTTTTACAACGCGACCTGTATACATCGGATTATTCTGAGTACGATGGGATGCTATATAATCTCAACGACCGAACTAATCAAATTGAACAAATTAATCTCGACAACTTAACATTAGAAAAGACGGTCCCCTTTGAAAAAGAAGGCCCCAACGGCACAGGGTTTTGGACTTCTGATCTTCAAGCGATATCCAAGAACGCAATTTTTCTAGGCGGTGAACGGTCCGGAATTTACAATCTCCAAGGAGAGTTGCTACACAGATTCGATTGGAATGCTGTCCCCAAAGAAAAGGGGGGAATATTGGATGAAGAGCGGGTATTTTATCAAGTGGCAAATCCAAACTTCCCACAAGAAGTCTTTGCTATAGTTGTATATGATTTCGCTAACTCAGTCACCTTACGGCAATTGGATAGCTCAAGCGAAACCATCAAATCCTACAACATAGACCCTCAAGAGAATTATAAAACCTATACGCTTGGTGACTTGAGTAACTACAACAAGTGGGACCCGAGGATTTATCTTAAAAGTATTGAAGACCACATTATAGTCTCCCACGAATATTCAAATGATTTTTATATAGTATTTCCGGCAAAAGATTCTGTGGTATCCACCCATTACAACTCTCCTCTTCTCCCTTCTAAGGTGTCACCTACAACGGAAGGTGATTTGATAAATTCTTTAGAAGATCGAAAAAATGCGCTCCGCAACTATCGGAATCAAATCACTTATGGGCCAATCGTTTTTGATAAGACGAATGAGCGCTATGTGAGATTAGCTGCATCCATTCAATATGGAGATCAAGAACGGGAAAGGTATATACTTCCAGAAATAAAAAACAGCATGCTATACCTTTCAATTTTTGATGAAAACTTCAACCATTTACTAGATCAAGAAATCCCAGAAATCGCCAAAACAGGAATACCAAAGTATTTTATGAGAGAAGGTGCCTTGTGGATGTATGTCAATATAGAGGATGAACTAGGATTTATACGTATTTGGCTATAACTATGAAATAATTCTCTCGAATTTTAACATTAACTATTATCCTTTTTCTTCACTTGCTTTTCCTTCAATTTCGCCTCATCCTCACCTGTAATTGTGCTGCGTAATCCCGAAAAAATCAATTGCCACCAATAGTTAAAAATGGACTTATGAGGTTGTCGTAGAAAATAGACCTCACCTTCTCGCAACTTTCCTTTTTTACTGGGGTTGGAATCCCGGATAACTAGCTTATTGGCCAAAAAGGACCCAATTCTCCTCCATAGATTATTATCGACTTGAAAATCCTGATTGAGCAACTGAAGTTCCAAATCATCAAAACGGGCAATCAAATCACCTGTTCCCTCATATTCGTTTCCTGCAATATTAAAATCCAAGCGCTGAACAAAACCCGAACGGATACTAGCTTTGGCTTCAGGTTCAATAATATTATTCAATGATGTCAAAGGCTGATTTCTGAGTGTACCTCTCATGGTAAATCGTCCATCGGGATGGACCAAATCATAACGGATTACTGCATTTAAAGTACCCTGTCCCATGAGTTTGGCATTGGCATCCAAAGTCAACCAATGATTGTCTCCTCTTTTTTCTGGAATGTTGGAGATATTTTGGATAGAACCATTAAGTTCCGAAAAAAACAGGCTTCCAGACCTCGGGGCTGCATTATCAGGACGCTCTTCGATGATGATTTTCCCATCTGCTATCTGCACATGTTCGATATGAAAAGGCTGTGAAAGTTCGGATAACACCGCATGAATCAATTGAGGTCTTTTTTGAAGATTTTCTTTTTTCCTTTTATCCAAGAAAGCTTCCAAAATCAAACCCTTAATTTTCATAGTATCGACTTCAATGATGCTTTCTTTGAAGAACTTATTGAAATTAAAACCTTCCAAATCAAGCGCCAGAGAATCCAATTGTATCCAGGCCTTTCGCTCATTAAATAAGCCTGTGTATTCATATTTGCCTAACTTGTGCAGTAAACCTGCATACCCAATTGTGAAAAATTGCTCCCTTGTATCCAACTCAATTGCATTAGCAACCACATATTGTCGGTAATCATCGAAATGAAGCTCGATACCTTCGATCGTTCCATGGATATCCTCTACAGAAAATATTGACTTGGGATTTTCCAAATCTTCCTTCGTAAGCTGAAATTGACGGATGCGCAAATCCAAATCTACCAATGCTAATCGTATGGAATCTATTTCATTATTATATGCACGAATGGAGAGGTCTTGCAAATCAAAAAAATCGACTTGAATCAATTCGTAGTCTTTTGGACCATCCCTTTTTGGTTTTTTTTCGGCTTGCTGGGATTGGGTGGCTGCAATCAGGGAATCCAATGGAGGCGTAAACGATCGGATAGAAACTCCATGCAACAACGCTGTATCCACTTGAATACTATTTTCCAACAAAAAAGCCCTCCACTTAAATCCGGAGACTTGAAGTTTTTGAATATCTGCCAAAACAACTGTCCTTCCCGCTTCCAGCTCCTCTGATTGACCGATGTGGATACTATCAATTGTCAAGTAGGTACCCGAGTAATTGTAATCCAACACAATCTTCCCGAAACTGATTTCATGGCCATAAAATGTATTGGTTCGCGTAATCATGTTGGTCACAATCCTATTGGCATTGTTATTCAAATACCAATTGATCAACCAAGGAATTCCCCTTGCTGCAAAACCTACGAGCAGCAATAAAGAAATGATAAAAATGAGCAGGTTACGCTTCATATAAGAATAAGTGTTCTAAGATAACTAAAAAATGGACATTGATTGATATTTGGATAATAGGATATTAAGTGCCCTATCAAAAAACCTTGCGCTCGTTGCGAAAACCGTAGCGGGCGTGGCGTGAATTTATTTGAGGTGAAATAAGATGGAAATAAAGTAGAAATAAATGGAAATAAGGTGGAAATAGGTTGAAATAGATATTTATAGATACTTGGATGACTTATCACAACTCTCGATATTCAGATATTAGGGGCGTTTTGAAGAAGCTGAACATTTTTAATGAATTATTATTTTGCACTATAGCAGTGCGTTTTTACGGTTTAAATTCACTATTACAGTGCAGAAGTCTAACCGCAGAGGACACAAAGGTTGGCGCAGAGGACGCAGAGCTGGTAGAAAAACTTAGCGCTCGTTGCGAAAAACGTGGCGAGCGTTACGTGAACTTTTTAACGTGAAATAAAGTAGAAATAAGATTGAAATATTGGATGGTAGTGTCCATCCCAATTTTGCGTCAGCAAAAAAAATCTGTGTTAATCTGTGAATATCCTATTTCTAATCTGTGTTAAAAAAATCACCTGGAAGCCCCTCAAAATATCAGGGCTACGCCCCTCTAGTTCACAACGTTCTTAATTTCTACGAAGACCACAGGACTAACGCCCCTTTTGTTACTTCTTCAAAGCAGGTTCGTGGCAAATGAAACCGCAGAGGACACAAAGGTTAGCGCAGAGGACGCAGAGTTGGTGGCAAGACTTTGGGTACTTTGCGTGACCTTGGCATCTTTGCGGTTAAAGAAATAAAGTTAAAATAATTGGAAATAGTGGGTTGTGATTCCAAATCCCAATTTTATGTCAGAAAAAAATACCGTGAAACCCCATCAAACGGGCAAAAGAATCGTATAAGTCTTGCCTTTGGATACGTTGAGTTGGGTGGAGCGGAGCCATGGGTTGTGGATTTTTAGGTCCTTGAAACTGCTTCCGTGTTTCATCGCCCAATCGGCTAGGTTTGGGATGGAATTTTGTACCTGCAAGGCTCTCAATGTAGGTAACTCATACAACTCCTCCTTGGGAAGTTCAAACCCGTAGCGCTCAGGGTTTTCAAAAAGCTCTTTAAATGCAACTATCCTAAAAATGTAGCGACTTGTCTCCTCATTGAGCCATAAGTCGTAATAATTGTTGTGACGCTGCTCATTCTTTCGCTTGGAAAGCCCCGAAATCCCCATATTGTAACTCGCAGCCACAGAAGTCCAATTACCAAAACTGGCATAAGCCTTTTTCAAATACCTGCACGCGGCAACAGTAGCCTTTTCGAGGTGATAGCGTTCGTCTACATCTTTACTGACTTCGAGATTATACTCTTTGGCTGTTGCATCCATAAACTGCCAAAATCCCCTAGCACCGGCTGGCGACACCACATTCAGCAAACCTGATTCAGCCATCGCGAGGTATTTGAAGTCCTCAGGAACTCCCTGTTCTTTCAAAATCTTTTCAATGGTTGGCAGAAATTTATTGGCGCGTTTCATCAACAGTATCGCATTGGACTCCCAATAGGCATTCACATAGATCTCCCGCTCAAAGCGTTCCCGCACCTCAGGATCCTTGAGCGGAAGCTCTTCCCCTGCAAATGAAACCTTCTCAGGCAAAGCAAACACCTTCACCCGATTTTGTGGAATTTCTATACGAATTTCCTGTCCATCGCTGGTATTGACAGTAACTTGCGATCGATCAACTGCCTCTTGCAATAGCTTAAACTGAAAAAGCACTACCCCTACGAGTAGTGCGATCAAGGAATAAATCACTATAAGATGAAAACGCTGCAAGCTTAATAGTTTGGCGTCAGTAAATACTTGGAATAGAAATCATCAATCACTTTCACTGCTTCCGTAGCATCATCTACCACATAAAACAAATCCAAATCCGGCTCAGAAATGTATTTATAATCTTCCAAAAGGGTCTTCTTAATCCAGTCAATCAATCCCCCCCAGAACTCTCTTCCTACCAATACGATTGGGAAACGGCCGATTTTGATGGTTTGGATCAAGGTCAATGCTTCGAATAATTCATCCAATGTTCCGAATCCACCAGGCAACACGACAAATCCTTGGGAATATTTCGTAAACATCACTTTTCGCACAAAGAAGTAATCAAACATGATCATCTTGTCCGGGTCAATGTAGATATTTCCTTTGGCTTCAAAAGGTAACTTGATACACAAACCAACGGACTTACCATTCTCTGAATTGGCACCCTTATTGGCGGCTTCCATAATACCTGGGCCACCACCAGTGATAACACCATATCCATGGCGCACCAATTTAGCCGAAATCTCTTCTGCCATGAGGTAATGCGGATGGTCTGCTGGCGTACGTGCCGAACCAAATACCGATACGCAAGGACCAATTTTGCCAAGCTTTTCAAAACCCTCTACAAATTCGCTGATTACCTTAAAAATTACCCAAGAGTCCTGACTCTTGATTTCATTCCAATCACGCTCTTTGAACGCTTTACGTATTTTTTCTTCTCTCTTCTCCTCAAAATTCTCAAATCTGCTACTCATAAATATATTTTTTAAAATCAAATGTATAAAAATTCCTTGAATTCGTTGAAAGCTCCATCTATTGACGGATTATTGAACGATTTTAGTTTTTGAAAGTTTGAATTTAGAGGTTTTTGAATTAAAGAAAAACCCGAATAAAAGCTAAGAAGAATTTTTTTATCACTTTTAGTTATCTAGGTAGGTCTTCCTTTTCGCATATAGTCTCTCGATCCGAAGTTTCACTGACTTTCACTTAATCTTCATCTCTTATATGTCTATCTTTCCACCCTAATCTGCTTCTTGGTTAAACCATTCCTGTTTAGGATATGAAGGTAATAGAACCCATTTTTGAGCCGACTGACATCCATACGGAATACAGGGTCTGAACTCTTTCCATCATATAGCCTTGATCCGTGAATATCGTAGAGAATGACCTCATAAGGCTCTACTTCTTTCTGGATGATTTTGCCCTCCTCAGGATCCACAAAGGAAAGTGTGAGTTCATCGGAAGCAGGGTTTGGATAGACAACCTGAATCGGACAAGAACTGCATCCTCCACCGCCAGGGGTTACATACAGAAGGGAAGCCCCGCCGTTGCCACAAGGATTGTTACCCATGGCTTGTACATATCCCGAAGGATCTCCAACCTGCGCTACCATCTGAGTGAGGTTTTGACCAGACCAAAAAGACCAGGGCTGTAAACAACCGAAGCAGTAAGGTAAGACCCAACTCATAGAGGTGGCACCGGAGGGCATGGAAGACACCATATAGGTGGCCAGACTGCCTGTGGAAGGGTTGGTATTTCCAATAATGGACCCAGGAGTGTTAGGCCTTCCAACCCAGAATGATTTGTTTACCTGAGTAGTTCCACACGTCCCTGTCAAATTAAACGTTAATGTCGCATAGCCGGAGGCACCAGTTGCAGGAGTAAGATTAGCTGTTGTGCCTGCACCTGATCCTGAATTACTTGTAAATAAATTAGACGGTGTTGCTACCCATGTGGCAGAAACTCCATTAGGGGGTATTCCGCTCAGACTGTAAGTACCAGCAGAACACAAATAATCTCCTCCCTCAATGTGAGTATTTAATCCAAAAACACTGTAAGCCATCACAGCATTGGAAGGACTTGCAGGGTAATATCCCAATGACTGGCCGGAAGTAGTCCAAAGTTCATAAACATAAGTCCTAAGGGTAACATGGGTAGATGTCAAAGAACCGGGAACCACTTCCGTAAACCCTTCTCCGAAATTGGGGTTTCTCATGTTCCATCCGTTGGAACCAATTCCTCTGCCCCAGATACCCACTATATTACAAAAAGTGGTTGGAACGGGAACTTGTTTTCTTACTTCATGCCTCTTTGTCAGATATGTGCCGGAAGAAAGGTTAGGATGGGCATTCAGTAGAATAATCGAATAATTTCCCGTAACGCTATGAACCGTACCACCTGATGTAGTCAAATGTTGCAATTCGTTGTCCCTGGCCATTTCCAGCGCAGTTCCTGAATTGAGCCTACCATGACCGTGCTGAATCGTGAATTCTTGACCTCCCATATCAAGAACCTTGTCTGCTGTTAATCGAATGATCTGCATGATATCATCATTGGTATAATGGGGTCTAAATCCTTTTAACAGAGAAGCAGTGGCACTGACCAAAGGGGCCGCAAATGACGTACCTGTATTTGTTTGGCTTCCGTTACTTAGCCCTGTAGTAAAAATGTTGGTTCCCGGTGCCACCACATCAATATGGTCACCAAAGGTCGAGGACCCATTCCTCATATCGGTATTGGTCGTGTTTCCAACAGCCATGACATTGGGATAGGCCCCGGGATATCTTGTCTCTTGTATCCACGTATTCCCCGTAGTTGCCACGGAAACACGGTTCATCTTATATGCATAGGCAAAAGACATCGCCAGAGTATTGCTTTGGGTTTCGCCGCTCCAGCTATGGTTCAGTATCTGTGAACCACTTGAAATTGCTTCGGTCACTTTTTGTGATACAACAGCATCACCCTGATAGGTGGTGAGATTAAAAATTCTTTTGGATAGTATTTGGGCATTCCAGTCTAGGCCTCGGCCTAAATTTCCGTTATTTGCTATTGCAGCAGCTACACCGGCGACACCGGTGCCATGTCCCGATCCGAAAACATCTAAATCCCCCGTTGCTTTGTTTTGGAATTCTGTATGGCTGATTTCCACTCCGGTATCAAAAATGGAAATTTTCATACTAGGACTTCCTGTAAATACTGCCCATGCACCTTCTGCATTGACATCGGCCCCGGCTGTTCCCCCGCCTACCCCGGTATTATTAAGGTGCCATTGTGTTCCATTCAGGTATTGAGGATCATTGTCAAGTACTGCATTTTGTGTATGACGTTCCGAAAAAACTACTGATGGCTCTTTCTGCAATCTTTCCAAGGCCTTGTCAATTTCTTGTCCTTTGTTGAAATAGAGAATGAAAACCCTATGGAAATCTGGCATTCTGACCTGCTCACCATAATCGTTGAAGACAATTTTCCGTTCGTCTTCCCATTCGGGGAATGCTTTTGATATCCCTGCAGGATTTATTTCCCTTAGCGCATTGAGAAGACTTTGGGCCTTAATGACAGCCTTCCCTATATCGACCCTTGTTTTGGCCAAGGGGTCCAGTTCCAGGGAATCCGGTAAAATAAATACCAGTATTTCATTTTCCGGTTGATTGGCCTCCTGTCCATAGGAAGCTTGACCAAAATTCAGCCCCGTCCAAAGGGCCAAAAAAAGAATGATTTGAATGAGTTTTGACATGGGATTAGATTGTTAAGGGGTTAAAAATTGATTTTCAAAAGTGAGTTGGAATGATTGGTTACTGACCAAATCCAATATATGTAGTCTACCGTTGCCTACATTTGAATTGGTATAGACTATTTTACTACTATCCGGTGACCAATCTGCCGAATGAGCATTTAGAATTAGTATTTGTGGCTTTTCATTATCCTTCTTTTTTAAAAAGATGTTTGAGGATAGGGGGTGACTTATAATTGAGGAAAAAAGAAATGAATCATTGGATTTATTAAATTTAAAATTTCCGTTTGAGAGAAATTCTGGAGAATTCAATGTTGTGATGAATTTATTGACTTTACTCGTAACATTATAATGGAACAAAGAGTCTCCTAAAACATTCCCATTGTTTTCAACCCATTTTTTTCGATAGATAAAAAGCATTTGAGAAGAATGGAAATTGGCATCCATTCCATATGGTATAATAAATTCAGAAGGTTTTCCAAGTTCCTTCATCCATATCCCACAAGGTAAGCCCGAACAAACAGTTTGATGATACACAAGTTTAGATTCAACAGGACTCCAATCAGGGAAAAAATTTCTCCCTTCGAAGGTCAGTTGTTCTGATCTGTCACCTTCCAATTCGGTGATCCAGATTTGGGCACCAAGGGAATAAGCAAGCCATTTGGAATCAGGGCTCCAGGCAGGATTTTGTCCACCGGGTATCCAAAAAGTGTTTTCACTGCCATCAGGCCTAATCCTGTAAATC
>NZ_JBSZCK010000043.1:0-14711 GCF_054166905.1 Mongoliitalea sp.
AACCACGAATTACGCTAATTACACAAATATTTTTTACTGGTGAGATCACCGCAAGGAGGTGGCTTACCTCTGGCATTGACCAATTGACAATTTTTTCTCGCATGGCTCGCAATTGCACTAACCGTCCAGAAATCTAAAACCTTCCTAACGGATGGCAAGCATGCCTTCTGAAATTTTTAAACCACCAATTACGCTAATTACATAAATGCTTTTTTTGGTGAGATCATTGTCATGGGATAGCCTATTTATGGCATTGAGCAATTGACAATTTTTTCTCGCATGGCTCGCAATTGCACTAAAAGGTAGCAAATCTCGAACAGCACGACCAGCGAAAAACCCCAGCAAGGGGTTCAATCCCGCAGGGTGTTAGCCCCGAGTGCAAACTCGGGGTTTAATGATTGTACCCCATCGGTCCTCCCAACCCCTGAAAGGGGTTGAATTTGGTCCTACTCATACCTGCCTAACCTATAAATTTTTGGCATCAATTAACCTGATTTTCACTTCTTTGAAAAATCATAAATGACTCTAAAAAATTATATTTTACTTTGAATTTTGGGCTTTTTTCCCCGTCTATGTTCCGACCGTGTTCCGACCGTGTCCCGTATGCCTCCCGACCATTCGCCGACTTTTGGCTAAAAACCAAGAAACCATATAATTATTTTAATGTGCAAATGTTACACGGATGCTGCATTTAATGCGAGGATACCCGATCCCAAAGGGATCACATATTTATAGTTACAATATGTTTAGGGGCAGGTGCGACTCCGAAGGAGTCGAATGTCTCTAGCCGGAACTAATTTAGCTATAAACATATGACCTCTCCGAGGTCATCCGATTTCGTAGTTAACATACGATTACCTATTTATTTACTAGAATCCCTACTTGGTACTTCGTACTTGGTACATGGTACAATCACACCCTTCATCCTTCCGTCACCCATATCTTTTTTCTTGCATCTTGTTTCTTTTACCCGAATCCCTACTTGGTACCTGGTACAATTTCCTCCTTCCTCCCTCATCCTTCATCTTTCCATCCCTGTCTTGACTCTTGATTCTTGTCTCTTGTTTCTAACCTCACGCATCTCGTCTCTATTACTAGAATCCCTACTTGGTACTTGGTACCTGGTACAATTTCCTCCTTCCTCCCTCATCCTTCATCCTTCCATCCTTATCTTGACTCTTGATTCTTGTCTCTTGTTTCTAATCTCTCGCATCTCGCCTCTATTGGCCGAATCCCTACTTGGTACTTCGTACTTGGTACATGGTACAATTACCCCCTTCATCCTTCCCACTCAACTTTCCGTGCCTTCAGCGATTTCTGCGAGATATGAAAAAAATATCTATATTTGAAACTCTTTGCATCTTCACCATCAATGAATCGTCTTAGTTTAATTTGTCTTCTTTTTTTACTAGTGGGTACCTCCTGTATTAGCAACAAAAGGATTACCTATTTTCAAAATTTACCAGGCAATGTGCCCATTGAATTGGATGAATTTATTCCTTTTCCTGAAATGGAATACCGCTATGTATTGCAACCCTTCGATGTGGTAGATATAGATTTTGCTTCTGCCAACGATGAATTGACCAAAGCTTTTGAGTTTCAAGGCAATCGAACGATGCGTGGGGGAATGGGAATGATGAATGGTGGGGATATGTTTTTCTTTACCGGTTATCCGATTGATGTAGAAGGTTTTGTTAATATTCCCAGACTAGGGAAAATTAAGATCGGAGGATTAACCGAGGAAGAGGCTCAAAACAAAGTGCAAGAAGCCATATCCGTATATTTCAAAGACGATGTATATGTGAAATTGCGGATCGGAGGTATTCGCTTTACCGCCCTGGGGGAATTCACGAATTCAGGTGCTTTGACCATTTTAAAATACAGAGCTACCATTTTCGACGCCATTGCATTGGCCGGGGAATCCAGTATTTTGGCCAAGAAAAATCAATTGTTTCTCATCAGACAATACGATGGAGGAAGCAAAATCCATCAAATCAACTTGAATGATCGTCAATTGCTCACATCTCCCTTTTACTTTATTCAAAACAATGATATTTTGTACCTAGAACCAATGAAGATCCGACAGGTTGGAAATGCAGATAATGTTTCTTCCTCCTTGGGTTTGATTATTGGGATCACAAGTTCTTTATTGGTGATATTTGCATTGGTAACGAGTAGATTATGATAGACGGGAATAATATCGATATCAGCAAATTTGAACAAGATGTCAAGCCTATTGACATCAAGTATTATTTGATCAAATATTCTAGGTATTGGCCCTTATATGCGACCTGTATATTTATTGGTTTGTTAGGTGTTTTTCTTTTCCATCGCTACACGGTGGAAGAATACGAAGTTCGGGGGAGTATATTAATCAAGCAAAAAAATACACCTGAGTCCCGTATTTTGGATCGTTCGAATATTTTTTCAGGAATGAATAATTTGGAAAATGACATTTTGCTCCTGACTTCCAAAAACCTGGCAGAAGAGGCTTTGAAAAAATTGCATTTTGATGTGAGTTATTACGCATCCACCAATATCAAGGAAATCGAGTTGTATGATAAATCTCCAATCAAGGTAGAAGTAGATTGGAATTTTCCGCAAGGAAGTTCTGGGGTAATTAATTTCACGGCGCTCAATGACCAAGAATTTATCCTGAGCAATGAGGAACGCGGTTTTTTTGATTTTCTTGCAGCAAAGGCCTCCGGTAGTTTCGATTCTGAGCTCTTGGGCAAAACATTCCGCTTTGGTGAAGAAATCCAAACAGCCCGATCCAAGTTTACCGTCGAACGGCTTCGTGGGATGCGGGAAGGTGAAAAATTACATTTCATTTTACATCACCCGGCAGATGTGTTGGACACCTATACACGCTCTATTACCGTCAGGCCCATCAATAGCTACGGGACTGTACTTCAGGTGTCTACCATTACCAAGGTCGTAGAAAAGGGTAGGGATTATGTCAATGCCTTAATGGATTCTTACATCGATTATGATCTGAAGGAAAAAAACAGAATGACGGAAAACACCTTGCGGTTTTTGGACGAACAGATGGGGTATTTGGAGGATTCTTTAAAAATGGTCGAGAACCGAATGCTTCGCTTTAAAGTTGACAATCGTTTGCTTGATGTTAACTCTGAATTTGGAGGAGTTCTCAGTAGTATTCAGCGCCTAGATGACTTGGTACAAGAAATTGATTTTGAATTGAGTTATTACAAATCCCTACAAAGCTACTTGTTACGTAAAGGAGCAGACTATTCTGATATCTTGGCACCTTCTGTCATTGGTTTAAGTGATGGCTTTTTAGGTGGATTGATTCGTACCTTGGTCGAAGCCTCCCTTGACCGGAGAAAGTTGCTTGCAGTTGTCAATGATAACCACCCAAATGTCAGAGAGCTGGATGAACAGATTGATAAACTTCGGGAAAACATTTTTGAAAATATCAATAACTTGGTGGAGAATACTGAACGAAGAAGAACTGAAGCCTTGAAAAAACAGGCAGAGTTGGATAAAGAATTTGCTCGTTTGCCCCAAACTGAATCTACTTACACCAATATTTTTAGGCAGTTTAGACTTCGGGAAAACTTGTACAATTATTTATTGGAAAAACGTGCGGAGGCAGGTATAGCCAAAGCCTCCAATATCTCAGATAATTCTATTTTGGATTATGCACGCAGAGGGAGTTTGGTTTTCCCTAAAAAACCACAAAACTATGGGATGGCTGTAGGTTTAGGCTTTTTTATCCCATTGGCATTCCTCCTGATGTACCATTACCTCAACAATAAGATCATGGATCAAATACAATTGAGGAATACGTTGAGAATTCCCTTATTGGGAACGATTGGACTCAGTACCAAGCAAACAAATATGATCGTTGCCGAACATCCAAAAACCATGGTGGCAGAGTCATTCCGGTCCTTGCGATCTGCATTGTTTTATTTGGCCTCCGACAAAAAATGCAAACGGGTATTGGTAACATCCTCCGTTTCAGGTGAAGGGAAAACGTATGTTAGCTTGAATCTTTCTGCTGCCATTGGCTTGTCAGGTAAGAAAACCTGCTTGATAGGGATGGATTTGAGGAAGCCCAAAATTTCTGAATATGTGGGAATTGACAATAAAATCGGATTATCTACGTATTTGGTCGGTCGCTGCGAAAAAGAAGATATTATTTTACCAACTGAATACGAAAATCTCTTCATTGTCCCTTCCGGTCCCATACCTCCCAATCCATCCGAATTATTATTGAAGGATCGAATGGCCGAGTTCTTGGAGTATTTAGAAAAAGATTTCGATGTTGTCATTTTGGATACTCCACCTATTGGATTGGTGTCCGAAACTATGGATTTACTCCGATTCTCGGATGTGAATCTGTATATCATTCGCCAAGATTACACAGAAAAGAAACATCTCTTGATGATCAATGATCTGTATGCAAATGATCAGGTATCAAATATTTATGCAGTGTTTAATGGGATGAAATCAGGTGGTGACATCTATGATTTCGGTGGTTACAATTACGGATATGGTTACAATTATTCTTACATGAAGAAGAATAAATACACGGGAAACTATTACGAATCCGAAGATTCCAAAAAACCATCTCAATGGCTTGAGAAGCTGCTCGATCGGTTTAGGGTGTAGTAGGAAGTGAATAGTGAGTAGTGAATAGTGAGCAGTACCTGTGCTGAGCTTGTCGAAGTACCTGTACTGAGCTTGTCGAAGCACCTGTGCTGAGCGTAGTCGAAGCAAGGAATTAAAAATAAATAAAGAAGATGGGTATAACTCATGAAGGATCCCGAATATAACCTGACAGGTTTTAGGTATCCTAAATGAATTTTTTAACCTCATCGCTATCGCAAACCTGTCAGGTTTATCCCTCCTCGGCGTTTTAAGATCACAGGGCTAAGGCCCCTTTGATTTTACATGTAAATCCCAACATCCCTCTATCGCAAACCTGCCAGGTTTTTACACGGATTTCAAAAATATTTCAATTTATTTCAACCTTATTTCACCATTACTTCACCCCCCAAAAACCCTATACAAACTCACTAACCCCAAAATAACCGTAACCAACCAAACAGTCCCTGCCACCACATTTTGGATGCGTGTATTTTTGAACTTGCCCATGATGCCTGACTGATTGACCATCCAGATTAGGTAGGCAGACACCAAGGGGAGAAGGATGCCGTTGGCAACTTGGGCGAGGGTAATCAGCTGCACAGGCTTGATACCCAAAGAAGCAAATAGAAGCCCCAAGAAGACGATTAGCCCCATACTCATGCGCATGGGCAAACTTTTAATGGAATTATTCCAGCCGAAACTCCCACAAACCACCAATGCTGCTGCCATAGGAGCAGTCATGGCTGAGGTCAGACCAGCTGCAAAAAGACCGAATGCAATAAAATAGGTTGCATATTTCCCCAATAAAGGTTCCAAACCTAGGGCCATATCCACGGCCGAACTCACTGCTCCCCCTTGCTGACTTGCACCGGTGATCACGATAGCCATAGAAACCATTCCACCAATAAGGATAGCTATGAGCGTGTCTTTTCTAAGGATACCTAAGTCTTTAAAGGAATGCCATTTTTTAGCCACCAAGGAGGCATGCAAAAACAAATTATAGGGGACCACGGTGGTGCCGATCAAGGCTACTATAACCAAAATATTTTGAGGATTGACTTTTGGCACAAAACCTCTTCCAAACTCTAGCCAAGAGGGAAATACCATCACGGCACCCACTAGAAAAGCTACGCTCATCCCAATTACTAAGGCGGTAAGAAACTTCGTGATCAAGGACATATTCCCCGATAATAATAACAGGAATGCCAATGCCCCAATCAACAACTGCGAAGCATTGAGCGTGAGTTTACCTATGCTGTAAACAGGTAAGGGAAGCAATAAAGAAAGTCCCAAGGTACCCCCAGTAATATTTCCTGCTTCATAAGCAGCATTTCCCAAAACTACTGCAAGCATGACCAAACCAATGGATAAAACCTTCGCAAGCGGTTGGGCAAGATGCTGTTTCAGGTTTTCCAGCAACCCCTGCTGACTGATTAGGCCAATTCTGCTGGCCATTTCCTGCAAGACCAGAGTAGTGATGACCGATAAGCCCAGCGCCCACAGTAAATCGTATCCAAATTCAACCCCTGCCAAGGTGCAGATGGTAACGGTGCCGGGACCGATAAAGGCTGCGGCAATGATGGGACCGGGACCTAAGGAGCGCTTACCATCTTTCATTGAGGTCGCTGAATCATGGCATAGATCGCAAAACTACCCAACCAATGTGTACCCTCGTAATGATCATCTACGATAGATGGCAAAGAGAAATTCATATGCACATCGCCCAAGGCAGTCAAATGTCCAAAGATATCAGGGAAATTACTAGCCAATCCATACATCACCCATGCCCGGCTAAAATTCACTCCATCCAAATGTACCAACTTTCCATCCGCTCTGTCAGCCACTTTTCCAGGTTCCCAGGAAAAGTCTGTAGTAAAGATCTCCGGAAGAAAACTGTAGGCCCAATCAATGAACTCAGAAGGAGGCATGACCTTTCGCATGATATCCAATTCCTGAAAACAAGGAGATAAAAAGTCAAAACCACTGGGCTCCCAAGCCAAGGGACAATTCACATCCTCCAAAAACCAATCTTTTGAACGTTGTTCAATAAGATTGGCTAAGGCTTGATTTTGAACAGTTTGTGCATAATCAAACGCAAAACTCAATCCAAAAGCGATATTGGTATGTTCCCCCACACGAATAGGATAGATCAATTTGGGTAGAAACTCCAAATATTTTTCCACCATCAAATCTGTCAAGGGTTGAAGGTTTTGTTCCAATTGCTTGGCCCAGGGATCATCCCAGGTATGTAATTCTTCTGCTAATTTCAGTACCCAAGCCCAGCCATAGGTCCGCTCAAAACTTCCGTTCTGGGGCATATGGAAATAGGCTACTTCTTCCAAAATATTGGTAGCACTGATATTTTCTTCCAGTTTCTGACGAATCAAGGCAGCATCATCCAACTCAGGAAATTGCTTCAATAGAGCGATTAACATCCAATGCCCATGCACACTTGAATGCCAGTCAAAACAGCCATAAAAGGCAGGATGAAGTGCTTTTGGGCCTTTGAGGTAGGATGCATCAGCTAGTGTTTGATTCAGCTTGTTGGGATATTCTGTCTGCAGACAATGCAAAGGAAGTTGAGCCAATCGGTTGGCTTGTTCCAGATTTAAAGTGGGAGTGGTAGGGTCCTGAAAGGTCCATAAAGACCACATTAAAAGCATTAATTTCATCATAAGGCTTGATTACAGCTACTATACAAGCAAAGTATGGATAAAATCATTTGTATACCAAAGAATTTTATTCAAATTAGTTGCTCAAAGACTACTCTGAAAACATAAACTATGGGTTTCAAACGGATTTTAAAAGGAATAGCTTATTTGCTAGCAGTGCTTCTCTTGCTTTTTGTGGCCATTTTGATGGTATTTTACTCTAAGGATAAGCCGCTTTCCCAATTGTTGGAAAAATACTCCGATGAAAATTCCTACTTCTTGAAAGTAGATGGAATAAATGTGCATGTACGGGTCAAAGGGGAAGGGGAGCCCATTTTCCTGATCCATGGGAGTTTTGCTTCTCTACATACCTGGGCCGATTGGGAACAGGAGCTGAATCCGTATTTTATGACCATTTCCATGGATTTGCCTGGTCATGGATTGACAGGACCCGATGAGTTGCAGCGTTATGGCATCAGCGATTATGCTTCTTTGGTTTTTGGAATCGCTGATCAATTGGGCATAGATGAGTTTCACATAGCCGGTAACTCCATGGGGGGAGCAGTTGCCTTAAAAATGGCATCTGACCAGCCGGATCGGGTATTGACTCTAAACTTGGTGGATGCAGCCGGAGCGCCTAGTAATCCTAGGCCAGTTACCACTGAAAATGCCACACCTGCTGTTAAAAACGAAAGGAATTCCCGGTTTTCCATATTTTCCTTGGTCCAACATCCTGTTTTCGGAAAGATGATTACCCAGTTTACACCCAAGTTTTTGTTTAGAATGAATTTGAAGCAAGTCTTTGGGGACGAAAGCAAAATCACCGATGACCTAGTTAATCGTTACTACGACATGATGCTTCGGGAAGGGAATAGAGAGGCAACCTTACAGCGCCTGACGAGCAGAAAGCCTTACGAAATTGAATGGGATAACATCACCATGCCCGTATTAATCATGTGGGGAGCCTTGGATTCTTGGATACCATTGAGAGCCGGTGAAGCCCTTCATGCCAAATTGCCACAATCAACCCTCAAAGTCTATCCTCAAGCAGGACATGTGCCCATGGAAGAAATCCCGACAGAGACTGTCGTAGATTATTTAGCATTTCTAGGTATACAAGCAGATATGGACTACTTTAACAGTCCAAAATATCTCAGCTATGTCCCTTGAACTCTTGACACTCCTGTTAATCCTTCTACTCCTCTTGATGAATGGGGGATTATTCTTTTTGTTACTTCGGAAAAATACCGACCAACAGGCTTTGGAAGAACGCATGCGGGAGTTGAATCAGTCACTTACCCAGCAGGTTCAAAGCAATAGAACGGAAATCCAGCAAGGCATTTTGCAGCAATTCTCCTTAGTTTTTGACCAATTACGAGCCCAAAGCAAGGAACAACAGCAGGCTATTGCTGAGTTTGGAAAGCTTTTTCGTGAAAACGTTCGTGACTTTAATGAATTGCAGCGGGAAAAATTCCAAGAGCTTATTTTAAAGCAAGAAAAGTTACTGAGCAGTACCGAGCAGCAGTTGGAAAAAATGCGGGAAACGGTGGATGAAAAGCTTCAAAAAACCTTGGAAACACGATTGGGTCAGTCATTTGAATTGGTGACCAAGCAATTATTAGTGGTCCAAAAAGGCTTGGGAGAAATGCAGCAGCTAGCCACAGGAGTAGGGGACTTGAAGCGGGTATTAAGTAATGTCAAAAGTCGGGGTGTGATGGGGGAATTCCAGTTACAAAGCATCCTAGAAAATATCCTATCCCCCGAACAATATGCCTTGAATGTAGCAGTAAAACCAGGATCTTCGGAGCGAGTCGAATTTGCCGTTAAAATGCCTGGCTCTGATGAAAGCTCCTCCGTATACCTTCCCATAGATGCCAAATTTCCTCAAGAAACCTATTATCGGTTGTTAGATGCCTATGATATAGGTGACAAAAATGCCATAGAAATAGCACGTGGTGAACTCTTTAAAGCTATCCGAAAAGCCGCACAGGATATTTCTTCCAAATACATTCATCCACCGCATACCACAGACTTTGCCATGCTGTTTTTGCCGATGGAGAGTCTGTATGCCGAAATCCTACGCGAACCAGCGCTCACCCAATCCTTGCAGCGGGATTATAAAATCATTTTGACCGGACCCACCACCTTGGCTGCATTATTGAATTCCTTACAAATGGGGTTCCGTACTCTCGCAATCCAACAGCGCAGTGCGGAAGTTTGGAAAGTATTGGGTGCAGTAAAGCTTGAATTTGGAAAGTTTAGTGACCTGATTACCAAGGCACAAAAGAAAATATCCGATGCCCATTCTGACCTCGACAACCTCGTCGGTACTCGCACCCGCGTCATTCAGCGCAAACTCCGAGAAGTAGAAGAACTCCCGGAAGAAGAAGCGAAGAAGTTGCTGGAGTGAGCAGTTAGTAGTGAAAAGTGAGTAGTTAGGAGTGAGCAGTGAAAAGTTTGCAATGCCTATGCAGATCACAGTCGAAGCACCTGTGCTGAGCTTATCGAAGCACTTGTGCTGAGCTTGTCGAAGCACTTGTGCTGAGCTTGTCGAAGCACTTGTGCTGAGCTTGTCGAAGCAAAGAATGAAATGTGGTGTACGACTGTCGTTTGTGGGTTTTAACCCAAGAAGAGGTTTTCAATTTAATTACGCTAAAGAAAAGAATTTTAAGGAATACCCCCATCAATTGCCGTGGCTTTTAAGCCCCGGCATTGTAGGAGAATTGAGCAGTAAACATTTAAAAAGAAGATAGACCAAAACCTTCATTCCCTTAATCCCTTAATGGTTAAAAACCAATTTCCCCATTCACACGTTTCGATTGCAATTGAAAGAACGACTAATGACCCTCCTACATTTCATTTATCCTTTTACAAAAAAACTATTTGGAACTCCAAACTTTCCTTCTAGCTTTTCGGAAATTCTGTCTATATGAAGAGATTTAACCAACTGTTAATTGCTTGTTTTGTATGCTTGTCAGGGATTGTAAATGCCCAAAATTTACCTTCTTCTGCATTATATCACGATCTATTAAAGTTTAAAGAAACCAAACGTGTACTCTATGTCGCTGCTCACCCGGATGATGAAAACACACGCTTGATCGGTTACTTGGCTAATAAAGAACACGCACAAGTAGCCTACCTATCCTTGACAAGAGGAGATGGAGGGCAGAACTTGATAGGAAAGGAACTTGGGATAGAATTGGGCTATATCCGAACCCATGAATTGATGAAAGCCCGTGAACGAGATGGAGGAAGGCAGCTGTTTTCTAGAGCCTTGGACTTTGGTTTTTCCAAAAACCCGGATGAAACCCTCATGAACTGGGATAAAGAAGAGCTACTTTCGGATGTGGTTTGGATCATCAGACGCTTTCAGCCCGATATCATCATCAACCGATTCAATACCATTCCAGGAACCACACACGGACACCACACCACTTCAGCTATTTTAGCTTCCGAAGCTTTTGATATCACCGATAAAACAAATGTTTTTCCCGAACAATTGACCAGCGTTCAACCTTGGAAGGCCCGTAGGATTTTTTGGAATGCCTACTCTTGGGGAGGTCAGTACGAACCCAAGGAGGACAAATTATATCATACATTCAGTACAGTAGGGGACTTTAACCCACTTTTGGGTGAAACCTATTCCCAAATAGCCGCCGATTCCCGCACCATGCACAAGTCTCAAGGATTTGGTTCTACTTCCCAAATCGGTAGAGGCAATGATTTCATAGAATTGGTCAAAGGAGAGGAGTTTAAAGATTCACCATTTGAAGGTATCCCCAATAGATGGTTGGAAATCCCCAATGGAAAAGACATCCAAGCGAAAATCGATCAATTAATCGCATCCTTTAATTTCATCCAACCTGCCCAGCATGTGCAGCAATTATTGGAGATCAGAAAGCTTTTGAATCCTACTCAAAGCACGGCGGTTTGGGTGGAAGAGAAAAAAGCCCATTTGGATCGGATGATTTTGCAGACCTTGGGTGTCAAAACAGAATTTAATATCCGCAAAGAAATCGCTTACCCCGGAGAAGAGTTGGCTGCTGAATTTGTATTTAACAATCCTAGTGGCATTCAATTAAAATTGATTGATTTCAAAGGAAAACTTTTCAACCAAGCCCTGAATCAATTGGCAGTCAATAATCAAGTGGTCAGCCAACCACTGAACTTTAAAGTGCCGGTTGATTATCCGGTATCTCAACCCTTTTGGTTGGCTAACGGAATCGAGCAAAGTCTTTTCGACATTCAAGACCCTCAGCTGATTGGTCCACCGATCAATGAAGCGAGCATTTCTGGAACAGTAAGTATCGAAGTAGATGGGCAGACCATCACCTGGGAGGTTCCTTTGCGATACAAATACAACGACCAAGTAGATGGAGAAATCCAACAGCCATTTACCTTGGTTCCGGAAGTCAATGTGAGTTTGGACAAAAAGAATGTATTCCTGATTCCAGGCGCACGTCATGACCTTCGAGTAGAAGTAGCTTTCAGAGATCAATTTAAAAATAATGGTTCCATCGTCGTAGACGGCCTGAAAGCCAATCAATACCGTGTGACATTGACAGGTACCGATGAGCGGAGAAAGCGATTGATTTACACCATTACTTTCTTGGACTCTGATCAATTGACCAAGGAAGTAGGCATTCGATACACGTTGCCCAATGGTCAATCTTTCGGGCAGGATACCAAACGAATTTTGTATAAGCATATCCCAAATCTGACCTACTTTACCGATACCAAAATCAATTTGGTGAAAATGGATTTGAAAATATCCGGAGGAAAGATCGCCTATATTCAAGGGGCTGGGGATGATGTGCCAGAAATTCTTCGTAGCTTAGGTTATGACCTGACCATTTTGGATGATGCGGAGTTGAACTTACGTAGATTTGCTGAGTTCAAAACGGTGATCGTGGGCATACGAGCATTCAATACCAACCAATCTTTAGCAAACAATGCAGATCAATTGATGGAATATGTCAAAGAAGGTGGGAATGTAATTGTGCAATACAACACTTCTTCACCTTTGTTGACCCGTGAATTGGGTCCATATCCTTTCTCTATTTCCAGAGATCGGGTAACTGTGGAAGGCAGTCCTGTGGAAGCAGATTACAAACACCAATTGATGAGTTATCCTAACCAGGTATCCCAAGCTGATTTTGACGGTTGGGTGCAGGAGAGAGGCTTGTATTTCGCCAGTAATTGGGACGCCAACTATCAAACCCCATTTACCATGCAGGATCCAGGAGAGAATCCAACCCAAGGTTCACTGATATTTACAACTTATGGAAAAGGCACCTACACATACTCCGGGATTTCTTGGTTTAGACAATTGCCCGCGGGTGTACCGGGTGCTATCAAACTTTTTGTCAATTTGATTGAGCAAGGCAATGGAAAATAAAATCAATTGGCGTAACTGGTATATTGGTTTGATGCTCGCTTTGGTCATTTTGATTGGGCTGTTTTACTGGATAACCCTGTACTTCTCATGAGTCTGATAGATTGGTTGGTCATGTTTGGCACCCTTGCCGCTATTGTGGGTTATGGGGTCTGGAAAACCTACGGGGCCAAGGATATGGAATCCTATATCCGTGGCGGGAGTGATATGAATTGGTGGACCATCGGCTTATCCATCATGGCCACCCAAGCTTCTGCCATTACTTTTTTGAGTACGCCAGGGCAAGCATATGAAGATGGGATGCGCTTTATCCAATTCTATTTTGGATTACCAGTCGCAATGATTATCCTTTCAGTGACGTTTCTGCCCATGTACTACAAACTCAAAGTGTACACTGCTTATGAGTTTTTGGAATCAAGATTTGACCTGAAGACTCGAACGCTTGCCGCTCTATTGTTTTTAATTCAGCGAGGTCTTGCAGCAGGAATTACTATTTATGCACCATCCATTATCCTTTCTACTTTGTTAGGCTGGAATCTGACATTTACCAATGTGTTTATCGGTGTCTTAGTGATCATTTATACTGTCTCCGGCGGTACCAAAGCCGTGTCCATCACCCAAAAACAACAAATGGCAGTTATGATGGGAGGGATGATTCTCGCAGGGATTTTTGTGGTCAATATGCTTCCGGTCAAGTTTACCGAGGCTATGCATGTGGCGGGAAAAATGGAGCGCTTGAATATTGTCAACTTTGAGTTTAATCTTGCGGATCGTTATAACTTCTGGTCAGGGATGACAGCAGCCGTGTTTTTGTTTTTATCCTACTTTGGGACAGACCAATCACAGGTTCAGCGCTACCTGTCTGGGAGCTCCCTTACCCAAAGCCGTATGGGTTTGATGATGAATGGTCTCCTAAAAGTTCCCATGCAGTTTATCATTTTATTCATAGGGGTGATGGTGTATGTGTTTTACCAATTTTATGAACCGCCAGTAGTTTTCAATAAGGTTCAAACAGAGCAGTTGGAACAATCTCCCTACAAGCAAGATTTCAATTTCCTGAAAGAAGAATACAATCAAGTTTTTGTAGAGAAGAAAAAGGATATTCAGGATTTATTGGATGCAGTGGCCATCAATGATGAGCGTGGGATTGCTTTAGCGCAGGACAATATCAAAAAGAAAACCTTCTATCAGGAAAGTATTCGGAAGGAAACCAAGGAGCTGATTGTCCGCAATGATGAAAAAGCCGAAACGCGCGATACGGATTACATCTTTATGCGCTTTGTGATGGATTATCTTCCAAAGGGAATTGTAGGTTTACTTTTTGCAGTGATTTTCTCAGCGGCCATGTCCTCTACAGCCTCCGAACTCAATGCTTTGGGTAGTACTACCACCGTAGATTTGTATAAGCGTTCTGTTGTAAAAACAGGTTCTCAGTACCATTACATGCTTTCTTCCAAATGGTTTACAGGACTTTGGGGAGTTATAGCGATTCTGTTTGCCACCTATGCTACTTTATTTGAGAACCTCATTCAGGCGGTCAATTTGCTAGGTTCACTCTTCTATGGTACCATTTTGGGGATTTTTGTGGTGGGTTTCTACATGAAATGGGTTAAGGGCAATGCTGTCTTTATCGCAGCCTTTTTAGCAGAGGCATTGATTCTGTTAATTCATTTCAATAATGGAGGTAGCCTCCTAGGTATTCCAATTAATATTGGATTCCTGTGGTACAATGCAATTGGCTGTATTGCAGTAATGGTTTTTGCCGGATTGATTCAGTTGGTTAATAGGAAGTAAAAGTTAATTGAAATCTTTTGGATAGATGAAATGAAATAAAGTAGAAATAAACTGCGCGAAATAAGGTTGAAATAGGTCTTGATATAAGACTTGGAAAGTAAAAGAGGCGCGTCAGCCCTGTGATCTTAAACTCACGAGGTGGGAAAAAACCTGGCAGGTTTGCGATAGCGCACCGGAAACAAAAAGTCATTCAGAATACCTAAAACCTGCCAGGTTTCTCCTCAAATAGACGTATATTGATACTCTAATGGCAC
>NZ_JBSZCK010000044.1:0-12142 GCF_054166905.1 Mongoliitalea sp.
AGCAATTGCAGGTCCCCACCAAAATCTAGTCTAATGTCTTACGCCTGCTTGCAGAAGGCAAGTCTAGCGCCTGCTTGCAGAAGGCAAGTCTAATGTCTTAAAAGAACCACGAATGGCACGAATGACACGAAAAAAAGGGTTACAACATTGATCAAGCATCTAATATCCTCATGGATAGCATGATCTTTCAATTTATTCGCAAAGCTCAGCGAATTTCACGAATGGGGCTCACAGATTCAGGGGATTGAGCAGATTTCACACGGATAAGCTTTTGTAAATTAGATTAAAAAGAATCCCATAGGGATGGCCGACATTCTAGCCATGGGTTTCAACCCGTGGGTAAGAAAAGCACCTCCATCTCCCCCCAAGTCCCATAGGGACGGCCGACATACGAGAGGGGCTCGCAGAAAGCGTAGATGTGAATGTACGGTGTATTAAGTACCAAGTACCATGTATGGTGAAAGGAGAAACGAGCTTACCTACTGAGAGGTAGGAGACAAGACTCAAGACATAAGACTCCAGACTCTGAAAGAGTCAAACTTTTCAATAGCCTCGGGTTTCAACCCGAGGTTGGGAAGGGATTGTTTTTCATTGTTTTGCACCCTGAAGGGGTCAAACTCTACCCTGGATATCTCTCGCAGAGTACGCAGAAATCGCAGAAATTTTTTTGAAACACAGATCTAAAAAGTGATCTCCACTGATTTCCACTGATTATTTTCTTGACGGAAATTGGAGGTTCATTTATACTATCGAGTCTAGCGTCTAATGTCTAACGTCTTAAGTCTAAAAATCCCGTAGGGATGGCAGACATTCTAGCCATGGGTGCTAACCCGTGGACAACAATAGCACCCCCCATCTCCCCCAAAGTCCCATCGGGACGGCCGACAAAAGCTAATGGAAAAGAACTTCATATAGTCATTGAATCAGCCATCTCCCTGGATGAAAGAACTCAGGGCTAACGCCCCTCTGGCCTCGAACATTCAATCGATCTACGAAGATATCAGGGCTAACGCCCCTAGATTGCTCAGAAAAACGCTCGCAGAAACCTTACCTCCCGCAAAAAAAAACAATACCCCTAGGGGATTGCAAATCCCCGCTTATCTGCTGACCGAGATTGCAAATCTCGGACAGCGGGTATTAGCGGCATTCGGGTAATTCGCGGTTCCATTTTTCTGACGGAAATCGTAGGTCCACACTACCACCGAGTCTTATGCCTGCTTGCAGAAGGCAAGTCTTATGTCTTACGTCTAGCGTCTCAAACGAAAACGACAAGTTTAATATACCCTTCCTTTCAACGATTATTTACAAAAAGCTACACTTTTCTTCTTTTTTACGACACTTACTCAATTTGACTTGACAGGTGTTTGTTTTTATGTATGTTTGGATTGTTTTAAATAGTTGTCAAGTTGTCGTACATACTTTTCAAGCGGGTGCACAGAGTCCCGCAGCAGGAGATCGGAGTTTTAGTAGGGGGCTTGCAGGAAGCATCCTGTGCCTGTATGTATATCTTTCAACCATATTTAATCCCCCATACCCAAGTCTAAGCCTAAGCAAGTGTTATATTTGTCTAAAGCCTTGTGTATGTTAAAAATGTAATTATTTTAATATAAAGCAATCAATTTTCTTGATTTAAGACAAATTGATTACCTTCCAAGAGCCTTTTCCCGCTAGGTCATGCCGCAAGATGTGACTGAGAGGGCGAAGCTGTGGGGGGATGGGAAGCGAGAAAATAGACCTTAGATAAATCGCTATTGATTTAATAAGCGATAAAAATATTTGAAAAGAAATTTGTTAAGATTGAAGTCACTAAGTACTAACTTTTAGACAGATTATTACAGTTGATGTTATTTACATTATGAAAAAAATACCTTACGGAAGACAAAATATAACCCAAGAAGATATTAATGCTGTAGTTGAAGTATTACAGTCAGATTGGTTGACACAAGGCCCTACTATCAAAATGTTTGAAGATGCTTTTGCTGCTTATGTAGGGGCTAAGTATGCTATTGCTGTATCCAATGGTACAGCTGCTCTTCATTTAAATGCCATGGTCATGGGAGTGAAGCCAGGTGATAAGGTAATTACAACACCGTTGACCTTTGTAGCTTCTGCTAATTGTGTGCGTTATTGCGGTGGTGAAGTTGTTTTTGCAGATATAGACCCAGAAACCTACTTATTAGATATCAACAAAGTAAGAGCACTTCTTGAAGCTGATACCAAAAAAGAAATCAAAGGAATTATTCCAGTAAACTTTGCAGGTAGGGTAGTGGATATGGAGGCTTTTAGAGCTTTGGCAGATGAGTTTGGATGCTGGATTATTGAAGATGCTTGTCATTCTCCTGGTGGTTATTTTATAAATTCGGAGGGGGAACAAGTAAAATCAGGTTCTGGGAGATATGCTGATTTAGCAATTTTCTCTTTCCACCCGGTCAAGCATATCGCTGCGGGAGAAGGAGGAATGATTACCACCAATGATGAAGAACTTTACAAGCAATTATTGAATCTTCGTACACATGGTATTCAGCAAGATCCGAGTAAGAAGGTCGAAGATCTTGGGGTATGGTATTATGAAATGCAGGAGTTGGGCTATAATTATCGCTTGACAGATATTCAAGCTGCATTGGGCTTGAGCCAATTAAATAGGGCAGAAGCTGGTTTGGAAAGGAGAAAAGAGATAGCCGCACGCTATTACGAGGCATTTAAAAACTTTGCTCCTATTCAACATCAATCGGGTGTAATAGAAGGGCATGCTTACCACTTATATGTAATTCAAGCCGAAAGGCGTAGGGACTTGGTGAATTATCTTCGGGATTTGAATATTTTTGTTCAGATACATTATGTTCCTGCCCATTTAATGCCATATTATAAGCAATATGGATGGAAAAAAGGAGACCTTCCAAATGCTGAAGCTTATTATGAAAAGTGTTTGAGCCTCCCTTTATTTCCAACATTACAGGAAGAAGAACAGCAATTTGTGATTGATTCCATATTCAAATTTTTCAATGGCTAATCTTTGCATCATACCGGCAAGAGGTGGAAGTAAGAGGATCCTTGGAAAGAATATTAAACTCTTTGCAGGTAAGCCCATTATTGCTTACAGTATAGAGTCAGCCTTAAAATCAGGAATTTTTGAGGAGGTAATGGTATCCACTGATGATTTGGAAATTGCAGAGATTGCTAAAAAATTTGGCGCAAAGGTTCCTTTTTTCCGTTCGAAAGAAAATTCCGATGATCATGCCACTACAGCAGATGTTCTCAAAGAGGTACTTTTAGATTACACTGGACAGGGTAGGGAATTCAGAAATGCCTGCTGCCTTTATCCCACAGCTCCGTTTGTCACGTCAGATTCATTGAAAGAAGGGAAAAGAATATTGAACGAGTCTGGTGCAGATACAGTATTTCCTGTGGTCAGTTTTGGCTACCCTATTTGGAGGGGGCTAAGAAAAGACAGTTTTGGAAAAGTGGAAATGGTCTGGAAGGAACACCTGAACAGCAGGTCGCAGGATTTGGATAAAGTATACCATGATGCCGGTCAATGGTATTGGTTTGATGTGGAAAGATTTATAGTAAGCAAAAAGCTTTTTACAGACAACACAAGGTCAATTGAACTTTCACCCCTTGAAGTACAGGATATTGACAATTTGCATGATTGGCATTTGGCCGAACTGAAATATGGCTATTTACAAAGTCTTAAATAAGCAGGTTTTTTCAGCGGGCAATTTTTCCATTGTTCCCATAAGGAGTGAGGACAGGTATGCTATCATGAAATGGAGGAATGAACAGCTATATCATCTCCGTCAGGACAGACCTTTAACAAAAGCTGATCAAGATGCTTATTTTGAAAATGTAGTATCCAAATTATTCGATGAGGAAAAACCCAAACAGATTTTGTTTTCCTATTTAGATGGAGAAAAGTGTATCGGTTATGGAGGTCTTGTCCATATCAATTGGACAGATAAAAATGCGGAGATTTCCTTTATCATGGATACGGCATTGGAAAAAGATTTCTTCTCTTCTCATTGGAAGACGTATCTGGCGCTGATTGAAAAAGTTGCATTCAATGAACTGAAACTTCATAAAATTTTCACTTATGCTTTTGATTTAAGACCACATCTTTATGAAGCATTAGAGGGGAGAGGATATGAAGGGGAAGCAAGGCTAAAGGAGCACTGTTTTTTTGAAGGGAAGTTTATTGATGTACTGATTCACTCAAAAACAAGTGATAGTCTTTATTTAAGAGATGTGGTGATAGAGGATGTGCATATTACTTACACATGGGCCAACGACCCTAATACAAGGAAGTATGCGTTCAATCAGGGAATAATCCCTCTAGAGGATCATCAAAATTGGTTTTCCAGAAAGATGAATGATCAGAACTGTATTTATCAGTTATTTGAAAAAGGGAGTGAAACTCTAGGTTCCATAAGATTTGATGTCAATGGTCAAGAAGGCCTCATAAGTTATCTGATTGAACCTGATCAGACAGGTAAAGGATATGGAACAAAAATGCTTGACCTGGCAGTTCGAAACATAGAAACAAGAAGACCTGATATAAAAATGCTTAAAGGTCTTGTGAAAAAAGAAAACTTGGGCTCAAAAAAGATTTTTGAAAAATTGGGATTTGAAAGAAAGGATCTCAATAATGGTGTTATTGAATATACATTGAATATGAACCATGCAGATAGGAAATTGTAAAATAGATAAAACTTCTCCCGTTTTTATCATTGCGGAGCTTTCGGCGAACCACAATGGCAGCCTGGAAACGGCCATTGAAACAATAAGAGCAGCGAAAAGAGCAGGTGCCGATGCAATAAAGTTTCAGACCTACACTGCTGATACGATTACAATTGACAGCAAAAAGGAAGATTTTGTAATAAAGGGGACGATATGGGAGGGAAAGAATCTCTATCAACTGTATCAGGAGGCTTATACCCCTTGGGAATGGCATAAAGTATTATTTAAAACAGCTAAGGAAGAAGGATTGATCTGTTTCAGTTCCCCTTTTGATAAGACTGCTGTTGATTTTTTAGAAAATTTAGATGTACCAGCCTATAAGATTGCTTCTTTTGAGATTACAGATATTCCTTTGATAGAATATGTTGCCAGTAAAGGCAAGCCGGTGATTATCTCTACGGGGATAGCCACGGAGGAGGATATTGAACTGGCATTGGATGCATGCTACAGAATGGGCAATAAGGAGGTGGCCTTATTGAAATGTACTTCCAGTTATCCCGCTCCCATCGAAGAAGCCAATATGATCATGGTAAAAGATATGGCCGAAAGATATGGAGTAATTACAGGGCTTTCTGATCATACCATGGGGAGTACGGTTCCGGTGGTAGCTACCTGCTTCGGAGCAAAAATCATTGAAAAGCATTTTATTTTAGATCGTTCTATTGGAGGACCAGATGCTTCGTTTTCTATGAACGAACAAGAATTTGCTGCAATGGTCAAAGCTGTAAGAGAAGCAGAGAAAGCAATTGGGTTGGTAGATTATAATTTAACTGAAAAGCAGCAAAAAGGAAGAGATTTCAGCAGGTCTTTGTATGTGGTGAAGGACATTGAAGCAGGGGAAGTGATTACGGAGGAAAACGTGAGAAGTATTCGGCCGGGATTTGGAATGCATCCGAAGGAGTTAAAGAATTGGTTAGGAAAAGAAGCTCGTAAAAATTTTGAAAAGGGAGATCGGTTTAAGTTTTAAGATTTAAGTAACAAAAAAACTAATGGATTTTGAAAAAGAATTAGGAATTAAAATAATTGATATTTACAAAAGAACAATCTTCGGTAAAGTATCTAAAGTTGAACTAGATCTGGTTGTTTTTGGCTTTTTGGTTAAAGAAACATTTAAAAACAACCCTGATATTAATTCAGAAGGTTATTTTAATTGGTTTAGAATTGGAAATACTCATTTAAGACAGCTTTCTTTTCAATTACAGATTACAGAAAGTCGAGTGGCTAACCTTCTGGAACAGGCAGCATTATTGGAATTAAAAGAAGATGAAACTGATCATAGGATTGTAGAAGAAATCCTATATTTATTACAAACCACAAGACAAAGTATTAGGGATATAAATGAAGGGAAAATCAAGCTTTATATTCCAAATAAAATTACAAAAGCTGCTGTAACATCTTATTTAGCCAAAAACAAATCAATTCCTGATTTAAGTTTTAGTCAAAATGTAATGACTATTAGACTAATAGATTTGTTGCCAGATGGTAATAGTAATAAACTTCTTGAAACACTTAATAAGTTGGCTTCAGAAGTTAATTTTTCAGAAAAATCTAAAGAAATAGAATTAATTATTAAAAAGGCAAATGACAAGAGTGGTTTAGAAAAAATTCAACATGTAACCTCTGCTACTCTTAAACTCTTCTTGGGTACAGGAGGAGAATATCTGTCAACTGAATTTTTCGATTTAGTAAAATCAATCATCAAACAATAGTTAAATAATATGATTAATAATAAAACACTTTTAATCACAGGTGGTACCGGTTCCTTCGGAAATGCAGTTTTACGCAGATTTTTACATACTGATCATTTTAAGGAAATCCGTATTTTTTCCAGAGATGAAAAAAAGCAAGATGATCTACGAAAGGAACTTAATAATGAAAAGGTTAAGTTTTTTATTGGCGATGTAAGAGATCCTTTAAGTGTAGAGTATGCGGTGAAAGGCGTAGATTATATCTTTCATGCGGCTGCGCTCAAACAAGTTCCTTCCTGTGAGTTTTTTCCTATGGAGGCCGTAAAAACCAATATTATCGGAACTGAAAATGTTCTGAACGCTGCGGAGAAGTACGAAGTCAAACGCGTGGTGGTATTGAGTACAGACAAGGCAGCCTATCCCATCAATGCTATGGGTATGAGTAAGGCACTGATGGAAAAGGTAGCAATAGCCAAATCCAGAAACTTGGATGATACCAAAACAGTGGTTTGTGTGACTCGCTACGGAAACGTGATGGCTTCGAGAGGTTCCGTTATTCCCTTGTTTTTAGAACAGATAAAAGCCGGTAAACCGCTAACAATCACCGATCCGAACATGACACGCTTTATGATGAGTTTGGATGATGCGGTGGATTTGGTCTGGTATGCCTTCGAAAATGGTCAGCAAGGGGATTTATTTGTTCAGAAATCTCCTGCTGCAACTATTGAAACATTGGCTAAAGCTTTATTGGAATTGACAGGAGCAAAGAATGAAATCCGAGTAATAGGTACCCGTCATGGAGAAAAATTGTACGAAACCTTGGTGAATAAGGAGGATATGGCCAAGGCAGAAGATCTAGGCAATTATTTCCGTGTTCCAGCTGATAACCGGGATTTGAATTACGAAAAATATTTTTCAGAAGGGGATACTACCATTCCTCAATTTGAGGAGTATCATTCACATAATACAGAAAGATTAGATGTGGTGGGGATGAAGGTTTTATTGCTAAACTTGAATGAGATATCCTTCTAAAGGTTTTTATGATAAAACTTTTAGTAAAGAATTCTTTAATTTATGGTTTAATACCTCAAATACCGAGAGTAGCATCATTTTTTATATTACCATTAATTACCCCATTTTTAACCAAAGTAGACTATGGGGTAATAGGAGTTTTAGATGTATATATTGGTTTAATAAGTGCATTACATTTTTTGGGATTTAATGTTGTAATAACCAATAGTTTTATAAATCACCCTAATAGATACAAGATAGTTTGGAGACAACTCTATGGCTTTCTATTAATTTGGTCAATATTCTATGTAATTATCCTTGGAACTATAATTTATTTAACGATACCAAATGAAGCAGCAGATAAAATTCAAGCTATTCTTTTTTTAAAGTTAGTTCCTGAGTTCTTTTTTGCACCAATTGTACTTTTTGTTTCGACTTATTACAGAATGAATCACATGGCCTGGCCAATAGCTTCTAGATCATTATTTACAGGGATAGTTGCTGTTGGTTTAAATTATTATTTGATTGCTACACTTGAGATGGGATTCATGGGTTGGATTTATTCTGGCTTTGTCGCTTCGATTATTGGGGGCATACTCTTTGTCTATCCATTTTTTTTCAAATTGAAGTTATTTCCAATTTTTAATTTTAAAAGAAGATTAATAAAAAAGGCACTAAAAGTTGGGTTACCAGTTGTTCCCCATAATTATTCGCACTACTTATTAAATTCTTCAGACAGGATGATAATGGAAAGATATAATGTTTCAACAGGTGATATTGGAGTTTATAGCTTAAGCTATACTCTTGGAATGTATATAAATATTGTTGCTAATGCTATCAACCAAGCAGTCTCTCCCAATCTGTTGATTTTTGTAAAGGAAAAAAAGTGGAAATCTTTCGAGAATTTAGTAGGCCTTTTTCAGAGTATGATTTTTTTGGTTTGTGTATATGCATCTATTTGGGTGTCTGATTGGATGCCTTTATTGATAAGAAATGTAGAACTTAATCAATATCCAGAACTTTTTGTAATTATAGCCTTAAGTTATTCAGGATGGCCTCTTTATGCAGGCTGTTTTAGTGTTCTTTTTTATAATGAAAAGACAAGCATGTTATGGAAAATAACTACTATGGCTGGTGTTATTAATGTTATATTAAATATTGTCTTGATACCTTTTTTTGGTTTTAAAGTTGCAGCATGGACTACTTTATTTGCAATGCTATATCAGTCATTTTCAGGATTTTTATTTAAACAATACAAAGAAAATAGCAAAGCTGATTTATCTCCAAATTTTTGGTTTGTTATGGTTTTATTGGCTGTTTTAGTGTCAATGAATGTTTTTGATAAAAGCATCTTTACAAAAATATTAGCATCGTCTTTTTTTTCAATAATTGTAATAGTTTTTGTCCTTAAAAAAGTTAATCCTTTAAAAAATAAATCCTTAAGGTAATTATGTTTTTGAAATTTTTAAGAAGAGTTAAGTGGCTATATGTGTATCCATATTTTAGAGATATTTTAAAAGATCAAAAATTGAATAAGGAGCTTTTAACAAAATATAATCTACAAAATGTTTCAGTATCTAAATTAAAAAGGTACAAAACCTCAGATACCCTTTTTATCCTGGCTGCAGGTCAGTCTATAAATAATCTATCAGATTCAAACTTTCAAGAGATCGAGAATGCTAATTCAATAGGGATTAATGGTTTTGCTCATCACAATTTTGTTCCAACTTTTCATTCTTTTGAATTGGAAAATCAACATAACCCAATTGCACTTTCCATGTTTTTAAATACATCTAAAAATATTATCAGATTAAAAGAAAAATACAGTAAAACAGCTGTCATATTCAGGCAACATAAAATTATTGATAATGAACTAGAGAATAATTTTAAAATTATTTCTAGTTGGGGGAATTCTTATTGGAATATTTATGATCAAATTCCAGGAAACAATATTGAAGAGTATAAATTATATTTAGATAATTTCTTTAAAAAGGGTTTGATGAATAAGGATGATTTTTTTCCAAATAGAAGCTCTTCTTTATCTTGGGTTATTTCAATGGCATACCAATTAAAATATAGAAGAGTTATACTTTGCGGAGTAGACTTATTTGGAGACCATTTTTATATAAACAGTTCTTCTTTAACAAAAGAGGAATACGAAAAGCAAAAGAACAAAATCCATTTAACTGGAAATAAAACATCTAAATATCCTGTAGTCATTCAAGATATTATTGATCTTTGGAATCAAAAGTATTTTAAAGAATACGGGGCAAAGTTATTTGTGTCATCTGAGTACTCATTACTATCCAAAATACTACCAGTTTATAAATTCAAGAGTTCATGAAAGTTTTCACGTTGGTCGGCACCCGCCCGGAACTTATAAAATTGAGTTGTACACTCAAAGAGCTGGATCGTTCAGTCGAGCATATTTTGGTGCATACCGGTCAGAATTTTGATTATGAATTGAATGAAGTTTTTTTTGAGCAATTAGGGATCCGCAAGCCAGATTATTTTTTGGAAGCAGCAGGTTCTAATCCCGCTGAAACCATCGCCAATGTTATTGCTAAAACTGATCAGCTTTTAGAAAGTGTTAAGCCGGACGCTTTTTTGGTCTATGGGGACACCAATAGCTGCCTTGGAGTAATAGCGGCAAAAAGAAGACAGATTCCTATCTTCCATATGGAGGCGGGAAACCGTTGCTTCGACCAACGTGTCCCTGAAGAAATCAACCGTAAAATCGTAGACCATCTGAGTGATATCAATATGGTGCTTTCAGAGCATGCCAGGCGTTACCTGATTATGGAGGGAATCAAACCCGAAACTATCATCAAAACGGGCTCAAGTATGCTAGAGGTCTTACGCGAGCATAGGAATGCCATAGAACAAAGTAGTGTTTTGGAAAATGAGGGGCTTGAACGCGAAAGCTATATCATTGTCAGTACGCATCGTGAAGAAAATATTGATTCTCCAGAGAATTTTTACGCCCTGTTGGACACCTTGGAGGCATTGCAAAAACACTTCAGTAAAACAGTAATTGTATCAACACATCCGAGAACCCGAAAAAAATTAGAGGCTAATGGATTTGTCAATCAAAACCCAAAGATTCGCTTTATGAAACCCTTTGGTTTCTTTGAATATATCAAACTCCAAAAGGAAGCTTTTTGTGTGGTGTCGGATAGCGGCACGATTACGGAGGAGGCCTCTCTTTTAAAAATTCCCGCAGTGACAATCCGGCAGGCGCATGAGCGTCCGGAGGGAATGGATGAGGGCACGCTTATCATGACGGGCTTGAACCCGGAGAATGTAATTAGAGCCATAGAAGTGACAAGAAATCATTTTAAGGATGATATTCCATTTGAAGTGGTGGATGATTATGCTGTTGAAAGTGTCTCTAAAAAGGTGGTTAAAATAATCTTGTCTTACACAGGGTATATCAATAGAACTGTTTGGCGTAAACAGGATTTATAATGCAAAAAAAGAAGGTTTTGATTATTGGCGCAACAGGCATGTTAGGCCATATGGTACATCGTTATTTTGAAAGCTTAGGAGCGTATCATTTATCGAATGCTGTTTTTAGGACTCCCTTGAATAAAGAAAGTATCATCTGTGATGTTAGGGATCAGCAGGCACTCAATTCACTGTTTGCCAAAACCCAGCCTCATGTAGTGATCAATTGTGTAGGGGCATTGGTACAGGAATCTAAAGAGAATCCAGCCAATGCGATTTACCTTAATGCATTATTGCCCCATATATTGAAAGATTTGTGTAATCAATTTAAGGCAAAATTGATACATATCAGCACGGACTGTGTATTTTCAGGTAAAAAAGGGAGTTACCGTGAGGATGATTTTAGAGATGCTGATGATGTTTACGGTAGGAGCAAGGCTTTGGGAGAGATTTTTGAAGAACCTCATTGCACTTTGCGCACTTCTATTATTGGACCTGAGTTGAAGGAAAATGGGGTGGGATTATTTGCTTGGTTTATGAGACAGGAAGGAGAGGTTAATGGATATACCCAAGCTTTTTGGAGTGGCGTGACTACCCATGAGTTGGCCAAGCAAATTCTTAAAGTTATTTTGCATGACTTGAAGGGCTTGTTTCATATCACCAATGGGGAAAAGATCAGTAAATTTGACTTGCTTAAGCTTTTCAACAGGTTAAGAGAGAAGCCAATTGGTATTCATCCATACGATGGATACCGTGCTGACAAGTCTCTTTTGACATCAGAGAGGTTTAATTTTGAGGTTCCTGGGTTTGAGGAGATGATAAGTAATCTACAGTTAAAAAAGATAGTGAGGTAATATGTGCATAAACCTTGATTATAATTTGCCAAAATGAAATCAAATCAGACTGCACATATTATTTTTTCTTCTTTGGTTTTCCCATTCTTAACTTATTTTTATGGGATGTGGAAAAAGAAAATGGATGTACTGAAATTTGCTCTTCCCATCTTTTATGGTTTGATAGGATATACTTTTCAATTAAGAGATAATTCCGATGCTTTTAGAGCAGTTGAACAATTTGAAGCTATTGTAAACTCAGGGAGTTTTTCATTTTTTAATTATTTCATTTATAAAGTCGTGAACTTCAGAAGCGAAGGCACAGAAGTTTATTATGATTTACTTTCTTACATAACGAGTTTTTTCTCAGAGGATTGGAGATTTTTTTTTATGCTGAATGGTATTATTTCTGGGATTATAATTTATAAT